>JAWSUU010000129.1:0-7444 GCA_033549325.1 Bacillota bacterium
AACTAGCTAAAAAAAATAAACATTATATTATGGAATATATTTTTAAATAAAGCGTGCATTTTATATTGCAATTAAAGTATAAAATGGATTAATTTATATAAAAGATTTTTACTTTTTTTTATGTTATAATGAAAGTTAATAAAAAATTAGGAAAATAGCTATGAATAATACAAAAAGCGAAACAACAGAAAAATGGATAAAAATCGGAATATTTGCAAATATTTCCTTAGCCTTAGTTAAAGGATGGGCTGGGATTATATCAAACAGTAGTGCTATGATTGCTGATGCTATGAACTCAACCTCGGATATAGTGTCTTCTGTTTTTATTTTTGCCAGTTTAAAAATAGCAAAAAAACCTGCAGACGATAAACATCCCTACGGCCATCATAAGGTAGAGGTAATATCTTCTATGGTAATAGGTCTTATACTAGGAATGCTTGCGTATCAGGTTTTTTCCAGTGGTGTAAGAATAATTATTAACGGAGACTACTCAACCCCGGGAAGTGAAGCTCTTTATGTAGCAGTTGTTTCTATAATAGTTAAGGAAATTCTTTATAGATTTACTTATAAGGCTGGTATAGAATCAAATTCTCCAGCTACAATAGCTAATGCAAAAGATCATAGGTCCGATGTATTTGCTACTTCAGCTACTTTTTTAGGAATATTGGGAGCTAGGTTAGGGTATCCAATATTGGATCCTCTAGCGGGTATAATTATTTCCGGATTTATAGCAAAACTGGCATATGAAATACTAATAGAAGCTACAGGTCAGATAATGGATGAGTCGGTAGACCATGAAAAACTTGAAGAGATTGAAAAGTTAGCCGAAAGCGTAGAGGGCGTTGTAAATGCTCACGACATAAGAATGAGAAGAAGCGGTTCTGTTTATTTAATAGATATGGATGTAGTTGTACCATCTTACTACACTATTAAAGAAGCTCATGAAGTAAGCGAAGTTGTGAGAGAAAAGATTTTTGAAAATATAAATAAAACAAATGAAGTAATAGTTCATATTGATCCAAGCAATTAAAATACAGAGGGGAGAAACTAAAATATGAAAATTGATATTTTAAGGAAAGAAATTGTAGGACTTAATAAATTTTTCGATACACCTTACGGAAAGAGAGTAACTACTTATGCTGATTATACTGCTTCAGGACGAGCTTTAAAATTTATTGAAAAATATCTTTTAGAAATACAGAAGTTTTATGCCAACACCCATACGGAAGATGATATTACGGGAGAAGTAATGACCAACCTTCTTCACGAATCTGAAAAAATTGTAAAAAAAGAACTTAATGCTTCGAGAAATTGTTATGTTATAGAAGCCGGCTCCGGGGCTACAGGAGCAGTACTTAGATTGAGTGAAATACTAGGACTTTACTTTGCACCAGCTACAAGAGAAAGATTTAAAAATCTTATAGATAATTCTAAATTAAATTCAGAAAATAAAAAAAACATATACGAAGAGTTAAAAAAAGAACTTCATGATAATGGACCGGTTGTTTTTATAGGACCCTATGAACATCATTCAAATATATTAATGTGGAGAGAGAGTATAGCTGAAGTAGTAGAAATAAAGCTTAACAAAGAAGGATATTTGGATTTGGAAGATCTAGAAATAAAAGTCAAAGATGAAAAATATTCTAATAGAGCTAAGATTGGTTCTTTTTCAGCAGCCTCAAATGTTACAGGGATTAAGACCGATGTATATAAGGTAGCAGATATTCTTCACGAAAATAATGGAATAGCTTGCTTTGACTATGCTGCAAGTGCTCCATATGTAAAAATAGATATGAATCCAGAAACCGGATCATATTTAGATGCTGTTTTCTTCTCCCCTCACAAATTCATAGGAGGACCGGGAGCTTGTGGAATTTTAGTTATAAATTCAAAGATATACGATAATACTATTCCACCGACTACAGCAGGTGGAGGAACAGTTGATTATGTCAGTGAATTAGGACAGGATTACTATAAAAATCCTGAAGAAAGAGAAAAGGCTGGAACTCCTGGTATTATTCAAGCTATAAAAGCATCTTTAGTAATAGAATTAAAGAATAAAATTGGCATTGAAAAAATAGAAGAATTGGAGTATCTATACATAAAAAAATTCATGGATAGATTTAAAGACAATAAAAACTTAATAATTTTAGGTCCAAAGGACCCAGATAAGAGAGTTTCTATAATATCATTTATGGTAGAATATAAAGGTAAGCATCTGCATCCTAGATTTGTAACCAGACTTCTAAATGATTTGTTCGGTATTCAGTCGAGAGCGGGGTGTGCCTGTGCCGGACCTTACGGACATAGATTACTGGGTATTGATTCTAAAAAATCCGAAATTTTTAGAAAAATAATTCAAAAAGATATACATTCCTTAAAACCAGGTTGGACTAGAATTAATTTACACTATACTATGACGGAAGAAGAAGTTGAATTTTTAATAGATGCGGTAGATTTTATTTCCAATTACGGTTATTTATTCTTAGATGAATATGAAATTGATTTGAAGAGCGGTAATTGGCTTCATAAGAACAGTATCCAACAAATTGATTTCATAAGGAATTTTGGCATAGAATCAAGCTTTGAATACATTGGAAAGAGTTTTAAATACGAAGAAGAAATAGACAGAAGCTACGAATATAAAAAATATTTAGATGAAGCTGAAATTAAAGCTAGAGAATTAAAAGAAAGATTTACAGGAGATTTTAAAAAATATAAAGATGATTATTATGAAAGTTTAAGATGGTTTGATTTTATTAATTTAGTGAATGAAATATAGAAATAGGGGGCTTTATGGATTTGAAAAATAGAGATTTTATAACAGAATCAAATAATCGCAGCAGAGCTTATGGAATAGATGTAAAGCAAAGAGAAAGTAAAAAGGTATTAAACCAAGTAGAATTGGATGAAAAGATAAAAGAAAAAAGCGATTTAATTATGACTTCAAGTCCTTTTATTGAAAACTTATATAATTTTGTAAAAGGGACAAGTTTTTTTGCTATATTGACTGATGAAGAGGGATGTATTTTAAATATAATTGGCGATGAAAACATATTAAAAAAAGCCTTTGAAAATGCCTTAGTACCTGGAGCCTATATGGGAGAAGAATACATAGGAACCAACGGTATGGGAACAGCCATAGTTGAAGAAAGACCCCTGCAGGTATCTGGAAAAGAACATTATGTAGAGGTTTTTCATAAATGGACATGTTCAGGAGCTCCTATTAGAAACCCGAAAGGTGAAATTATAGGTTGCTTGGACCTTACAGGAGATATCGGAAATGTACATTCTCATACTTTAGGAATAGTTGCAGCTGCAGTAAATGCAATTGAAAATATGTTAAAAATAAAAGAATTTAACAGAAAATTGACCTTAAGCAAAAACTATATAGAAACTATCTTAAATTCTATACCAGCTGCAATTTTAACCAGTGATTTTTACGGCGAAATAAAGATGGCTAATAAATATCTTGAAAAGATGTTTGGGTATACAGAAGATGAAATTAAGAAAAAAAGAATAAGCGAAGTAATAAGAGACTGGGATAGTATTGCTGCAGTAATTAAAAAAGGACAGGATGTACTTCAAAAGGATGTATATGTGAATCTTGGTCTAAACAAGGAAGAAGTTAATGTAAGTGCATATCCTGTTGCAGATGCTCAGGGAGAGATACAGGAAATTGTGTTTGTATTTAAGGATGTTAAAAAAGTTAGAAAACTAGCTAATAAAATTACCGGAAGTAGAGCGATATACACCTTTGATAAAATAATTGGCAAATCGGAAATTATAGAAAATACAATAGAATATGCAAAAAAAATCTCAGATAGTAAATCTACAGTGTTAATACTAGGAGAAAGTGGAACTGGAAAAGAAATATTTGCCCAATCCATACAAAATCACAGTAAAAGGAGTGATGAATCTTTTGTAGCACTGAATTGTGGAGCTATACCTAAAAATCTTATAGAAAGCGAACTTTTCGGATATGTAGAAGGATCTTTTACCGGTGCAAAAAAAGGAGGACATCCCGGTAAATTTGAAATAGCTGATGGAGGAACGATCTTTTTAGATGAAATAGGAGAAATGCCAATAGACCTTCAGACAAGATTACTGAGAGTTATTGAAGAAGGTATAGTAAGAAGAATTGGTGGTACGGATGAAATTCCAATCAATGTAAGAATAATAGCGGCAACTAATAAAGATTTAAGAGAGGAAACAAGAAAGGGTAATTTTAGAACCGACTTATATTACAGACTTAACGTTCTTCCTTTAAAACTTCCTTCCTTAAAAGAAAGAAAAGAGGATATACCTCTTTTGATAGATTATTTTATGAAAAGAATATCTAAAAAACTTAACAAGAAAGTTATTGAGATTCCAGAAGAATACATGGAATACCTTATGGAATACAACTGGCCTGGTAATATAAGGGAACTGGAGAATCTTATTGAGTTGATAATTAATACTGAACATCTACCTATGGACTTTTTCAGTAAAAAAATGAAACATAATGAAAGTCCTTCCTTTGAAAGTAAGGAAAACTTAAGTTTAGAGGAAGTTGAAAGAATACATATTGAAAAAATAGTAAATAGAACATCAGGTAATATTACAAAAGCATCGGATATTTTAGGTGTCAGTAGAAATACCTTGTATAGAAAGTTAAAAGAGTACAAAATCACTGTTACATAATGTAACAGTGATAAATTAGATGACACACAAAATTAAACAAAAATTAAAAATATTGATAAATTTATAACAAAATACTTAAAAATGTGTTCATTAACGACACATAAACCTTTATTTATAGGAATTACAAGAACAATAGGTGTTAAATTATTGACTATGTATGTTGGCATAAACATTGCATCTATTATTATTAAAAATATAAATGGAGGTTTTTTTATGTATGGTTATAATGGAAAATATTTAAGAGTAAATTTAACTGATGGACAAATTAAAGTTGAAGATTTAAATGAAGAATTAGCAAAGAAATTTATTGGTGGTAGAGGTTTAGGAACAAAAATGATGATGGATGAAGTAGACCCTAAGGTTGACGCACTAAGTCCTGATAATAAACTTATGGTTATGACAGGACCACTGACAGGAACTCCTGCATTTACCGGTGGTAGATACATGGTAGTTACTAAATCACCACTTTCCGGTACGATAGCATCTTCAAATTCAGGTGGATTCTGGGGTGCAGAATTAAAATCAGCTGGATACGATGCAGTAATATTTGAAGGTAAATCAGAAAAACCTGTTTATCTTTCTATTGAAGACGATAAGGTGGAATTAAAAGATGCATCTAATGTCTGGGGTAAATATGTATCAGAAACATCAAAAGAACTTACAAAAGATGCACCTAAAGGAACTAAAGTTCTTGCTATAGGACCTGGTGGAGAAAATCTCAGCAAAATAGCAGCTATTATGAATGATGAGGACAGAGCAGCAGGAAGATCTGGAGTTGGAGCTGTAATGGGTTCTAAAAATCTTAAAGCCATAACTGTAAAAGGTACAGGCAAAGTTAAGATTCATGACGAAGCAAAATTAAAAGAACTAACAAAAGAAAAATTAGCTAAAATAAAGGAAAATGGAGTAACTGGAGAAGGATTACCTACTTACGGAACAGCTGTACTTGTTAATATACTTAATGAGCTTGGAAGCTTACCTACTAATAACTTCCAAAAATCACAATTTGCAGGTGGAGAAGAAATAAGTGGAGAAACTTTAGCTGAAAAATATCTAATTAAGAATACAGCATGTTACAGATGTCCAATAGCATGTGGAAGATATGTAAAAATGGATGATCAAGAAGTTGGTGGACCTGAATATGAAACTCTTTGGGCATTTGGTGCTGACTGTGGTCTTGATGATATGAAAGCTATAATTAAAGCAAACTACTGGTGTAATGAAGTAGGTATTGATACTATTTCTGCTGGTGCAACTATTGCTGCAGCTATAGAACTTTATGAAAAAGGATTCATCAAAGATGAAGAACTTGATGGATTAAAACTTGAGTTCGGCAACGGAGCTTCAATTGCTGAATGGGTTAAGAGAATGGGACATAGAGAAGGTCTTGGAGATAAAATGGCTGATGGTTCTTACAGATTAGCTGATAGCTACGGTAAGCCTGAATTTTCTATGACAGTTAAAAAATTAGAAATGCCTGCATACGATCCTAGAGGAGTTCAAGGACAGGGATTAACATATGCAACTTCTAATAGAGGTGGATGCCACGTTAGAGGATATCTAGTATCCCCTGAAATCTTAGGATTACCTGAGCAACTTGATAGATTATCATCAGAAGGAAAAGGACAGTGGGGTAAAATTTTCCAAGACTTGACTGCATCTATAGACTCTCTTGGAATGTGCTTATTTACATCCTTTGCTTTAGGAGCAGAAGATTATGCTGATTACTATAATGCTATATGCGGTACAGACCATGATGCTAACTCAATTTTCGAAGCAGGAGATAGAATTTACAATATAGAAAAACTATTCAATCTTGAAGCAGGAATAAAACCTGAAGAAGATACTCTACCAAAGAGACTTCTAGAAGAAGGAATAATTGAAGGACCATCTAAAGGAAACGTAAGTAAACTTAGTGAAATGCTTCCTAAGTATTATGCTGAAAGAGGATGGACTAAAGAAGGTATACCTACTGATGAAAAATTAAAGGCACTTGGATTAAAATAAATTATTGGAGTTGATATTTTGAATGTAGAAGTAAAGTTATTTGCTACCTTTAGAAATGGAAGATTTAAAAAGAAAAACATTGAAATTGATAAAAAGGATACAAAGGTTCGGGATTTATTAAATGAATTGGGAATTAAAGAAGAAGAAGTAGCCTTAATAATTGTAAATGGAATACATTCAAATGTTGATAGGAAATTGGAAGAGGGAGATACTTTAGCCCTCTTTCCTCCTGTTGCAGGAGGGTAGACGTTTACAAATCTATAAAATATGATATACTATAAACAACTATTTTATAGGAGTATTATAAATGAATAAAAAAGTAGAAAAATCATCAAGTGTTGATAAATCCCTTATAGTATTAGAACAATTATGTAAAGAACCTTTTAAGTATACGATGACTGATTTGTCTCAGAAAACCAAGATAAATAGAACAACTATTTATAGAATTCTTAACACCCTTGAAGATAGAGGATTGGTTATTAAAACAAAAAATAACAAACTATATAAATTAGGTCCCTTTGCTTATGAAATGGGATCTATTTATCTTAACAACTTTAGATTTAGAGATAGCATATATCCAATACTTGATAAAATATCTCATGAAACAAAAGAATCTGTAGGTTTTGCCATCAGAGACGGAGAAAGAGTAATATCCTTGTACGAAATAGAAATTGATCAACCTATGAAAATGAATTACAGACCCGGTATTGTGTATCCAATGAACAGAGGAAGCTACGGAAAATGTTTGATG
>JAWSUU010000130.1:0-7431 GCA_033549325.1 Bacillota bacterium
GTTGAAGAATTTATTAATACTGGAAAAGTTGGTTATATTGGTATTTCTATGCATGGTCAACCAGATGTACTAATTGAAGCATTAAAAAGATATCCTTTTGAAGCTGTAATGTCAACTATTAATTATTTAGATATCTGTAATTTTCCCAAATTAAAAACTGAACTTCTGCCTTTTGCTCTTAAAAAAAATATTGCTCTTTAATAGCAATTAACATTTAATTTTTTGTTTAAGCTGTACTTTTAGTTAATCGGTAATAAGTATACTTTACATAAATCATTTCAGCTGTGTAGCCAATAATCAAACCAATTGCTCCTATAGCAGCTCCTAATTGAGGTGCTAGAATTGAAAGCCCAATAACTGATACCATTGCGAATCCAAGATTAATTATTTTAGCCATGCTTAGTGTCTTTGTACTTTTAAGTCTCATCAATAGACCCATATAGTATTCAGACCAAGCTATGATAATAGGTAATAATATCAATATCATCATTACTGATTTACTAGCTCTAGCAATAGTTGCACTTACTCCTATGATATTAATCAGTCCCCAGTTTCCTATTGGTGTTAATACTATTACTGCAATAATTAAAGTTAGAGTAACACCAACTCCAAGGGTAAATTTTTTGAGATAATGAATTCTTTCCTCACTAGTTCCAAAAATTAAAGAAACCTGTCTCATATTAGTCTCTAAAAAACCCATTATAATCCAAACATAGTTACGGGAAATTTGAAAGGTTGCTATGGAAAATTCTGGGTTATGGGTTCGACCTAAACCTGAGTTAATAATTGGTAGTCCTAACATCCATAAAAAAGACATAATCAGTAAAGGCCATACAAAGCTAAAAGCATCTTTGGTTGAAAGGTCTTTTTTATCTTCAGTATAATTTTCTTTATCAGGTATATGTTTATAAATACCTCTTGATAACATAAAGTTAAATAAAGCTTCCAGACCTATTCCAGAAGTCCATAAGATCATTCCTATAGTAGCCCCACCTAGGAAACCTAATCTAGGTAAAATAGAAGCTAAAATAATCATATAAACAATTCTAATAATTACAGAATATGTTAAAAATCTGGTTTTTTTATTTATAATTAATATCCCTTGAGAGTAAGCACGTAAAGAATACGCAAAGGGTAAAGAAAGTGCAAAAACTGATGCAGTTTTTACTTGACTCATCAATTCTTTAGGTGTATTAAACAATTTAATAAAAACAAATTCACCTATAGGAGTAAATGATATAATCATGATAACCATCAATGAAACTGTAGCTATTTTAATTATTACATTTTTTGAAACTCTTAGTGATTTTTTATCATGTGCTAAAGCCACCAGCATCTGCCTTGTTACGAAACATGGAGATGCAAATATATTCATTATAGTCATTGTAACAGCATAGGCAGCCAAATTAATTTCTGCATTTGGTGCTCGTGCAATTCCTGAATTTATAACATTATGGGTACTCATCATTATCATTGTGTACATACCTAAAGGCACGTAGAATAAAAGAAGTTCCTTTAACATGCTTTCTTCATTCTTTGTAAGATTCTTTTTCATACTGTTCACTCTTTTCTTATGTTACTGATAACTATTAATTCTTGTAGTCAGTAAATATTTTATTTAAAGCATTTTAAAATCTCTTTATTATATCAAATATCTTAAATACTTCCTATTATAATTATATACAATATTAGCCTTAAATGAGTAGCTGTTTTAATATTAAAGGAATCTGCTGTTCTTTAATTATTGATATTATTTTTTTACTATTTAGTTAGTTTTTTATCTTCAAAAATCGGGTAGGAGGTAAATAATTAATTTATTTACCGACCTCCCACACCACCGTACGTACGGATCCGTATACGGCGGTTTCACAGTTTACACTCTAACTTTAAGGTAATATTTGAACAAACTCAAATATCCTTGTTTTTCAAACCTAGCATTAGTAAGGGATTTTGCAAGAATCCAGCTATTGGCAATATGCCAATAGCTTTTTCTTGTATTCGCCCATTCCCATGCTTTTGTTTTAGCTACTCCTAGTTTATGAAGGTTTTTGTATTTCGTTCTAACCTTCTTCCATCTTTTCCATGTTACCATTCTAATTCTTCTTCTTAACCATTGATCAACAGATTTCATGATGCTCTTCATATCTGCTAGTTTAAAGTATTGTACCCAACCTCTTATTATTTGATTGAGTTTAATTTTCCTTGCTTCTATGCTCATTCCATTACTTCTACCTGTTGTTTGTCTCAATTTCTCTTTTAGCTTGCTTATGCTTTTGGGGTGGACTCTAAGTCTGCATTTTCTTTTGATTTCGTAGAAAGAGTAGCCTAGATATTTAACTTTATTTAATCTGGCTATATTTGTCTTATCTTTGTTTATCTTAAGTTTTAGTTTTCCTTCTATGAATTTACTTAGTCTTTTATATTGTCTTTTAGCAGCTCTTTTGCTTTTTGTGAATATCATTACATCATCTGCATATCTCACAAATCTGTATCCCCATTTATCCATTGTTTGGTCTAGTTCGTTTAGCACAATATTTGCTAAAAGTGGACTTATTGGTCCTCCTTGAGGAACTCCCTTTTCACTTTTTATGAACATTCCTCTTTCCATAATTCCAGCATTTAAATACTTTTGAATTAAGGATATGACTCTTGTATCTTTTATTGTTCTAGATAGAATTTCTACTAGCATAGATTGGTTTACTGTATCGAAGAATTTCTCTAAATCCATGTCTATTACATACCAGTATCCCTGGTTTGCATATTCTTGACATTTCTTTATTGCATTATGACTTCCTCTGTTTGGTCTAAATCCATAGCTTGTGTTTGAAAACTGTTTTTCATATATTGGACTTAGTATTTGAAGAATCGATTGTTGTATTACTCTATCTTGTAGTGTTGGTATCCCCAGTTTTCGTGTTTTTCCATTTTCTTTTGGTATTTCTACACGTTTTACTGGTTGTGGTTTGTAGCTTCCTTTCAGTAGTGTTGTTAGTATTTTATCCCGGTTTGTCTTTAAGTGTTCTAGAAGTTCATCTATTTCCATCTTATCGAATCCACCTGCTCCTTTGTTTCTTTTTACCTTTTTATAGGCTTTGTTCATGTTGTCTTTGGATAGGATTTTTTCTAACAATCCTTCTGTTGGTTTGTTGGTGTTGATGTTGTCCTTTTCAATTATCCTTGAATCACTCTGCCCATTTCTGTGTATTTTGTGTTCCACACTTTTTCCACAGTTGATGATGGTTTCTTTATTTTGTTTTCTGCATTCTTTCGTGTTCTCGGTAATTTTCATCGACTTCATCTCCTATGATTTAGTCCTTCCTATAATTTCTAGATTCTCATAGTACTATGACCTCTGCTGACTTCTCATGATAAATCTTATTTCAACCATGGTTCATACTCTGTTTTCCCATGTCCATGAGACCTCCCCGGGTAAGAACAACAACCTTCCTCCCATGTAACCGCCACATTTACTGTGAAGAGTTCGGATAGTATTGGATTTTGTTTTGTAGTGCAAACTCATCCACTCCTTATCAGCCTTATGTGATTTCTGTTCGTCGGTTCGGGATTTTGCTTCCGGCTTCCTTCAGATTCGCAGTCGCCCACGACACCCTTGCCTTTAGCTAACAGTTCCTACTATCAAGTCTGTAGTGGACTTTCACCACCAAGTTGTTACTCATGCCAGGCACACACTCAAAAACCCCCTGAAATCAAGGGGTTTGCATTGTATCAAAAAAAGATCTTTAGTTCTACGGGTTTCTTCGGCTACATATACCAAATCAAAGATTTAAAATATCGCTAAAAAGAATCAAATATTTGTATCATAACTTCAAACATATTTAATTTAATTAAGAATTTTATTAGTAAAAACTTCGACCAAATTTAACTTCCTATTCTATAGAGGTTTTAAGTATATAAGCTTTATCCCAATTATCAAGAGCCTTTTTTATACTCCTGATTTCACCTTCTGTATAAAGTTTCTCTATTTTATTTTTGAATTTTGATTTTTTTTGTCTTTTCAATCTGTTTTGATATATATTCTTTATTTGACATGATTTGTGTCTCCTAGATTTATTTTTTAATATGACTTAGAAGATGCCAAAATTATTAGTGAAATTTACAAAACAAATGAAAGTATTTACGAATTGAAACGACCGTTTAAATATCCAACTAAAGGTCCAAGAACTATAGCCATTGAAAGCATAGGCATAAAATCTTTAGGATTTATTGTATAGATTACCATCACTAAAGGTAGCATATTTAAGGTTGAAAGTATTAAACCGTTTAGTATAGTATTCTTAGACAGTTTAACATGAGCGACAAAAAAACTTGTTACAATCCAGAAAATTAGAATTGAAATCATATTAAGGATTGGTGCACTTACAAAAATTAGTGGTATTAAATCAAGTATTCCTGCAACCAAACCTATGATGATTGCAGTTGTAGTTTTTTTCTTCATTAATTTCTCCTTTTTTAATCATGATAAATTAAAAGCTTTCATGTGAAATTTTTCATCATTAGTTAATTGTTGATAACTTTATCTATAAAAACCTTGCCAATAAAAGGGTCGAATTGTTTACCTAGATTATTCTTTATTTCTTCTACCGCAGCAGCTTTACTTAGACCATTAGGTCTATAAGGTCTTGGAGAAGTCATAGCATCATACGCATCTGCGAGAGCTATAATTCTAGATTTTAAAGGAATATCAATATCTTTAAGACCTTTAGGATATCCAGTTCCATCCCATCTTTCGTGGTGAGATAATACTCCTAATGCTATATTAGAAAACTCACTAGTGGTACTTAGCATTCTGTAACCTATAGAAGGATGTTCCCTTATTTCAATCCATTCTTTTTCACCTAATTTTGAAGGTTTTTCTAATACTTCACTTGATACTATTATCTTTCCTATGTCGTGTAGAAGTCCCATTGTTCCAATATCATCGATTTCAGATTGCTTTAGACCCAGTTCTTTAGCTAATTTAATTGATAATTCCTGCACTCTATCTGAGTGATTTTTTTCTCTTGGACTTTTTTCAAATAAGGTATTAATAATTGTTTTTATAGTAAGTCCATGTAATCCTTTATATTCTGTGAACTTCTTTTTATACATATTATCTTCAGCATTTTTAAATATTCTGTTTAATTTTTCGTTTTTATTAGTCTTTGTATCCCACCCAAAAGCAATTGATAGAGATATTTTTCCGTTTTCAAATTCGGCTGCAGCTCCTTCAATTCTTTTAACTATTACTGCAGTTTCAGATGAACTTGTTTTAGGGAGAACAAAGGCAAATTCATCTCCTCCCCATCTTGCTATAATGTCATCTTCTCTACAATATTTTTTCATTATTACTGCAGCTTTTTTAAGGAGCTCGTCTCCTAATTCATGACCAAAAGCATCGTTTGCTATTTTTAAGCTGTTTAAATCTCCCATTACCATGGTTATAGGATAGTTACGGGGAGTATCTAAGCGGCTCATCTCTTCCTCAAAAAATCTTCTGTTATAAAGTCCTGTAAGAGAATCATGAAAACTTAAGTATTTAATATCCTCTATTTGCTTTTTCTTTTCAGTTACATCTCTAAATACTAATACAGCACCTTTTATATCCTCGTTAAAATCTTTGATAGGAGCAGCACTATCTTCTATATGTATTTTACTACCATCTTTGGAAACTAGCATAGCATGGTTGCTTAATTCTTGATTTACTCCTGTTTCAAAAACCTCTTCAATTGGATCTATAATCATGTGTTTCTCATTTTCATGAACTAACTTTAATACTTTTTTATAACTTAATCCTTCTACCTCTTCCGATAACCAACCGGTTAGTTCTTCTGCTACTTCATTTAACATTTCAACTTTTCCATCTTCATCTACTACCATTACTCCATCACCGATAGATAGTAAAGTAGAGTAGTATTTATTTCTTTCTGAAATTAAAGTATGCTGTGATTTTTTTCTTGCCATTATATTCCAAACACCCTGCATTAAAATTGTAGATTGGTGTAGATCGTTATCGTCGTAATCATCTTCTTTGTTTGCAAGACCCACAACAGCATCAATTTTATTATCGATTAAAACAGGAAATGACATAAATTTTTTCAAAGAAACATGTCCTTCTGGATAACCTTTTTTAAGTTTATTTGGTTTTTGAAAATCATTTAAAATGATAGGTTTTCTCTGTCTTACTACCTCACCCCAAATGCCCGTGGTTTCAATTCTAAAACGAGATTCTTTGTCAACTACCATACATTCAGGCATTACATCTTTGGACCAGGAATTTAAAATAAATTCTTTTTCTTCTTCATCATAAAGGTAAATATAGCCGTACTTGCTTTCCGTAAGTTTTATTAATTCATTTAAAACAAAATCAAGATGTTCAAATTCTGTTTCATAATCCTCTTTCATTAAATCAAAGAGGATGTTATTTCTAAAAGATGTTTTTTCCAACTTCTCAGTTTTTCTTTTAACTTCTTTTTTTACTGAAAGATAAGATATTAGTAATAATAAAAATACAAGGGGAATAAGTATCATTATAAGGTAATTAGCTACATCCTGCATGCTTAGTCCTTCTTCAACTAGAAAAGGAAACCATTTCTGGTATAATTCATCGTATCTTCCGTTTGTAGATACTATGGCAAGACCTTCGTTTAAAAGACTCAATAGTTCGCTATTTCCTTCCTGAACAGCAAAAGAGAATTTTTGTTCAAATCCACTTAAATTGACCTTGATTTTAGATACACCGTCCTGGCTTAGCCTGCTTACTGCTTTTACATTTCTTAAATTCAAATCTTTAATTAGCATTTCTCCAACTACACTTTGTGCTAATACCGCATCTCCTTCTCCGTTGCTGAGTTTCATAAAAGCATCTTCATAGGTTGGAGTAAAAATTAAGTTATCAGTAAATTCCATCCTTTGGGCATATTCACTGGCATTATCTCCAGCCATTACTATTATTTCTTTTCCGAATAAATCATCTTCTGATTGTATAGTGCTATCATTTCTAACAAAAATATTACCTCTCATAACAATATAAGGAACGGTAAAGTCGTAAACTTCATCCCTTTCCTCAGTATATCCCACAAGAGGTAGTATATCTAATTCTCCATTTTCTAATTCTTCTTTAAGAACGGTCCATTCATCTATTTTAAATTCAACTAAAAAACCCATCTCTTCAGCTACTGCCTGAAGAAGTTCTACTGAAAATCCATCAGCTTCACCTTCAGAGGTAACAGAAAAAGGTGGGTAATCATATTCTGTAGCACTTTGATATACTTGATTATCCGATGTTTCGGCAGCATAAATATTAAAACTTAACAATAATGTTAAAATGGTTATATGCAAAAATATTTTCCCCTTCATCGCATCACCTATATAGTAAATTCTTGAAATTATATATACAATTATATATCACTTATATTTATTAAGCAAATATTT
>JAWSUU010000131.1:0-7417 GCA_033549325.1 Bacillota bacterium
TGGGGTCATTTTGATAATAGCAATCTTACAGGAGTACTTTTAAGATACCATCAAAACTTCATACCCTACTGGCAGAGAAATGATTTTAATCCTAATGAATTTATTGATATAATTAAAAGCAGCCCTGTAAAAAACAGAATGATTTCAGGCAAAAAAAGCATATTAGAAAATTTTGAAAATTTATTTGATAATTACATGAAAAGAGAAACCTATTTTTGCGAACTAAAAAAGGCCGAAAGTTTATTAGAGGATACTTCTGAAGTAAAACTAGCTGAAATTTCAGATAAGTATAGGATTCCTGAATTTGTCAATAACATCGAAGAATTCAATCATTCTCCCAATATAACCTCTGAACAGTTCGAAAAAAAACTAATAACAAATTCCGGTAAATCTTACTATATAGAAAATTCAAAGGGTGAATTAGTAAGTATTGCACAAACTACCGCAGAAAATTCTATGTCTGCAATGGTTGTAGGAGTTGCTACAAGACCAGATTACAGGAGAAAAGGCTTGGTATCAAAGTGTATGTCCAAGCTATGTATGGACTACATTCAAGAAGGTAAGACTCTTTGTCTCTTTTACGATAATCCTGAAGCTGGTAAAATATACAACAGAATCGGTTTTAAAGAAATAGAAAAGTGGACTATGATTACAGAAAAATAATTTAAGAAAGGACTGATATTATGGAAAAATATAATTTTACCAACGATTACAGCGAAGGAGCTCATCCAAACATAATCAAAGCATTAGAAAAGACAAACCTTATTCAACAAAGTGGATACAGCGAAGATGCTTACACAAAAGAGGCCATCAAGTCGATTAAAAAAAGAATGAACTCCGAAACCTCTGATGTTCATATAGTCTCAGGAGGTACCCAAGCAAATCTAATAGTCATATCCTCAATTTTAAGACCTCATGAAGCTGTTGTTTCTGCAGCTACCGGTCATATAAATGTGCATGAAGCTGGAGCTATTGAAGCTACTGGTCATAAAGTTTGTACGGTAAATACTGAAGACGGAAAACTAACAGCAGAACAAGTACAGAAAGTTTTAGATATTCATGAAGATGAGCATATGGTTAAGCCTAAATTAGTATATATTTCAAATTCTACAGAAATAGGTACGGTTTATACTAAAAAAGAACTTGATACCCTTCACGACTTTTGTAAGGCAATGGATTTGTATCTTTATATGGACGGTGCTAGATTAGGTTCTGCACTAACCTCTCCTGAAAGTGATTTAAAATTTGAAGATCTAGCTATTCATACAGATGTTTTTTACATAGGGGGTACTAAAAATGGTGCTCTACTAGGGGAAGCAATAGTAATAAACAAAGATGAATTAAAAGAAGATTTTAGATTTCATATAAAGCAAAAGGGTGCTATGCTTGCAAAAGGAAGGGTTCTAGGAATTCAATTTTTAGAACTATTTAAAGATGATTTGTTTTTTGAAATTGGAAAGCATTCTAATGCTATGGCTTTTAAAATTAGCAGTTCTTTAAAGGATTTAGGATATGATTTTTTAGGAGAGCCTTCTTCTAATCAAATTTTTCCTATAATACCAAACAGCTTAATAGACGATTTATTAGAGAAATATATTTTTTATAAATGGTCAAAAATTGACGAAAATAATTCAGCGGTAAGACTTGTAACCTCATGGGCTACAGATGAATTAGTTGTTGATAGATTTATTGAAGATATAAAAGATCTGGGAGAAAAAAATGAATAGAATGGATAAAACATATGTAGGATTAGGTCTTGTGTTTGGAGCTGGAATAGGAACTTTACTTGCTTCAATACTGACAAAAGATACTTCTATCTATGCTTCTATAGGAGGAGGTATTGGTTTAGTAGTAGGTTCTGTTGTTCAGTTATGGGTAAACAGTAAAAAAAATTAACTTAAATTACATCTATTGTATGGAAATTACCTGTTTAATAAATAGTTATAATGGGTATATTTAAAATATCATAGGTCAAAAATCATAATTTTAGGGAGGTATATCTTGAGTTCATTTCTTAATTTTAAATTTATGAATCAAAAGGCTATGGATAGGGTTCTCCTTGCCCTTTTACCGATAATATTTTTTGGTATTGGATCCTTCGGATGGAGGGTTCTGTTTGTAGTACTAGTATCAGTTATTTTCGCATTTTTAACAGAATGGTTTTTTAAAAGAAAATCAAAAAAACCTTATACCCGTGCAATTTTTGTATCTGCAGTTTTATATGCATTGACTTTGCCTCCGAGAACTCCATACTGGATAGTAGCATTAGGTATCGTTTTCGGTATAACCTTTGCCAGAGAAGTATTTGGCGGCTTCGGTAGAAATGTTTTTAATCCAGCAATTACGGCTAGAGCTTTTGTCTATGTTAACTTTTCAAATTACTTAACTGCTCAGTGGTCGGCAAGTTCCGATGGACTATTTACAGGATTTACTAAATACATAACAGAACCAATCGATGTTTTAGCTCAATCAACTCCTATGCTTATTTACAGAGAAAGTGGTGAACTGGCATCATATTTTGATGTTATAGTTGGAAACGTTTCCGGTTCTATTGGTGAAGTATCTGCTGTAATTATAATTTTAGCCGGTATATATTTAGTAGTTAAAAAGGCAGCATATAAAGAAACCATGATTTCTGTGATAATTGGTTTTGTTGGTATGAGCTTAATTTTTAACCTTATAGGAATTGAACAGGTTCCAAATCCGCTATGGGGTATTTTCTCAGGTGGACTTTTATTTGGAGCAGTATTTATGGCTACAGACCCTATTACATCACCTAAAACTTATTTGGGAAGATGGATCTACGGAATAATGATCGGTGTAATAACGGTTGTAATAAGAGGTTTTGCATTATTTGCCGGTGGTATAATGTTTGCTATACTGGTAGCAAATGTATTTGTCCCTATTTTAGATGTTGGTGTAAATCAATTGAAGAAAAGGGGTGCATAATATGGTTAGAAAAAAGAAGCAGGTAGTTTATCCAATTATTTTTATGATAATAGTAACAAGTGTTTTTACCTTAGTACTGGCAATAATCAATGATCTTACTTATGATACTATACAGGAGCAATCTAGAATTAAAACATATAGTAAACTTCTTTATGCTTTGGATATAGAATATGAAAACAACGACGAAAGTATTGTAAGTACTTACAATGCATATATCACAGAAGAATCTACTAGTAATTACACATATTATATTGCTGAAGAAAATGGAGAAATATTAGGTTATGCCTTTGAAGTAATAGGAAACGGACTTTGGGGACAGATAAGATCTTATGTAGCTTTTAATGAATCTTTTCAGGAATTAAAGGGTGTTGATTTCATATCTCATTCAGAAACTCCTGGTCTTGGTGGTAGGATTGATGAGAGGTGGTTTGTTGATCAATTCCAAGGAATTGAACTTACTCAATCAGAAGATGGAGAATTTTTAATTTTCAAGCCCTCTATTGGTGGAAATATTGATTCTATAACAGGAGCAACTCAAACATCAAAATCAGTAAGAACTATGTTTAATGAAAATATAGAAGAAATTTTACAGGTGAAGGAGGAAGTAATAAATGAATCAGCGAACTAAAGGAATCTTTCTTTTAGGATTATGGAAAGATAATCCTGTATTTAGACAAATCCTTGGAATATGTTCTGCTTTAGCCGTTACAAATCTTATGATTAATTCATTTGTAATGGGTTTAGGTCTTATATTTGTTACTGCATTTTCCGAGCTCACCGTTTCACTAATTAGACAGTATACACCTAAACACATTAGAATGATGGTACAAACTCTTATTATATCTGCATATGTAATAATTGTTGATATATTTTTAAAGGCATATTTCCCTAGCATTAGTGAAGCACTAGGTCCATATGTAGGTCTTATTATTACCAACTGCATTATTATGGGTAGATGTGAATCTTATGCACAAAATAATCCTCCATACTATGCATTTATGGACGGTATAGCTTCAGGTGCAGGTTATGCTATTGTTTTACTTATTATAGCCTTTGTAAGAGAATTACTTGGGTTCGGATCACTTTTTGGAATCAATATATTAGGAGAATCATGGACTTCATGGACTCTAATGATAATGCCTCCTGGAGCATTTTTCATGCTGGCTATTATAATCTGGATTTCCAAAAATATGATCGATGATGAAAAAGAAGAGAGTGGAGGTGCAAAAGCACAATGACTTTAAATCCTTTTGTAATATTTTTCGCAGCTATTTTTACAAATAACATGATTCTTTCCAACTTTTTAGGAATGTGCTCTTTCATTGCTGTAAGTAGTGAAATCAAGACTTCCTTTAGCTTGGGAGAAGCAGTAACATTTGTTTTAGGTTTTACTTCAATAATAAACTATCTTGTATATCATAAAATACTGGTACCTTTAAATTTAGAATATTTACGATACATTATCTTTATTATTGTTATAGCATCTTTTGTACAACTGGTAGAAATGATAATAGACCGGTATTTTCAAACCCTTTATTATGCTCTTGGTGTTTTTCTACCTCTAATTACAGTTAACTGTGCAATATTAGGAGTTTCATTATTTATGATAATAAGAGATTACTCTCTTATTCAATCTGTAGCATTTAGTATTGGCTCAGGTTTAGGATGGACATTGGCTATAGTTGCAATGGCCGGCATAAGGCAAAAAATTAAAAAAAATCTTCTACCTAAAGGTTTAGAAGGTCCTGGTATAACATTAATAATTACGGGAATTATGGCATTAGCATTTATAGGATTTTCCGGAATAGTACAGATTCAATAGGAGGTAGTATGAGAGAGATAATAATAACAGTTGTAACTATATCATCAATATCCGGAGTACTGGCATTTCTTCTTTCTATAGCCAATAAAACTATAGCAAACTACGGAGAAAAAACCGTTACTATTAACGAAGAAAAAGATTATATAGTTGAAGGAGGAGAAACCCTTCTATCTGCTTTAATTGAAGAAAATATATTTATTCCTTCTGCCTGCGGTGGTAAAGGTAGTTGTGGTTACTGTAAGGTTAAAGTTTTAGAAGGTGGAGGTCAGTTTTTACCTACTGAAAAAGGATATGTTACTGAAGAAGAAAAAGAACAGGGTATAAGACTTTCCTGCCAATGCAAGGTAAAGGAAGACATGAAAATCGAAATACCTGAAGAACTTTTCAACGTAGAACAATACGAAACCTCTGTAGCCAAAATGGAAAATCTTACTGATAAAATAAAGCTTGTACGTCTAGAATTTGATGAAGGTAAGGAAATGGAATATAAACCTGGACAGTATATACAAATACTTACTCCTATTTATAAGGAAAGCTTCGAGGAAATATACAGAGCTTATTCTATTACTACCCCTCCAAGTTCAAAAAAAGCTATTGAACTTTTCATTGGCTATGCTGGAGGTATATGTACAACCTTTGTTCATGATTATCTTAAGGAAGGTGATCATCTTTCTATCATAGGTCCTTTTGGAGATTTCCAATATAGAGATAATGATATGGAAATGATTCTTGTAGCTATTGGTACTGGAATGGCTCCTATTATGAGTATTTTAAGACATATGGCAGAAAAAGGTATAGATAGAAAAGCAACTTTCTATTTTGGAGCAAGAACAAGAGATGATCAATATATGATGGATGAATTGGAAGAACTAAAAGAGAAACTTCCACGATTTGAACTCAAACTTTGTCTATCAAGACCAACAGAAGAAGACAACTGGGATGGAGAAGTAGGTAGGGTAACAGATTTACTTGAAAAATATGAAGAAAATGGCGAAAATAAAGAAGCTTACCTATGCGGCAGCCCTCCAATGATAGATGCTGTTATTCCTATTCTTAAAGATAAAGGATATAAAGAAGAAAATATACTATATGATAAATTCGAATAAGCTGGATACCCAGCTTATTCTTCTATTTCCTCATCAGCTTTTTTCTCACTTTTTCTAATCATAAAATACTGAGCTCCCGTCCATGCTACAAAGAATATCAATGCTGATAATATCAACATGCCTAAATCTTTAATATTAGATAATTCAAAGTCATTCATTATATAATTTACCACAGTGAATGTCGCAGTGCCTACTACAGCTCCAATAAACATATTTCTTCTTCTGGTTTCTTTTTTTCGATAAGTTTGATAAAGTCCTTTGAATACATTTCTAAGAGATACATAAAATGATATACCTATAGTTAAAACAAATATATCTATGTATTGAGATACATGCTGGTCCAAGATAAACTGTCTGTACAGTATAATCAACCATAATCCAATAAATACATAACTGAATGCCCTAGAATTTATCTTTCTTTTTTCAATTAAAATTCTTTCATCTTCTATTCTTTTCATTATTCTTCCTCCCAAAATAAGTCGTCTAAGGTTTTTCCCAATTCTTTACATATAGCTACACAAAGGTTTAGAGAAGGATTGTACTTTCCTGCTTCTATTAAGCTTATCGTCTGTCTTGTTACATTAATTTTATCGGCAAGTTCTTCCTGAGTTATATCGTTTTCTACCCGTGCCATCTTCATTTTAATATTTTTCATCCTAATCACCCAGATTCTTTTCGTTTATTTTTTTGCTTTTCTTATTAGCAAAATGACTAATTAAGAAAGTAACTAGTACTAAAAATGGTATGTATATTAAAAATGATGCTGAAAATACCAGTAAAAAGTAATTCAACCTATTTCCTCCGCCTCCGTATAGCATGGAGCTTCGTATACCAAAAAACAAAGCTATACCTAATCCAGCTATAAGTGCAATAACCACCTGCTTTACATTCATTGGTAGAGATACTTTTTTATTCTTATCATGAAGTTCTACCATATCCGAGTAAAGACCCACCCATACAGATCTCACAAGAAAATATACAGATACTGCTATTAATAGTACCAGTTCAAATAATACATATTCTAAATTTAATCCGTAGTATAAATACTTAACTAAGATAGAAACAGCAGCTATGATTACCACTAAAGCATAGACCTCTCTATATATTTTACTGTATAAGGCTTCAACTCTTTCGTCTTTGATTTCATTCTTTTTATTAAAAAACATAACATCAACCTCCTTTATAAAAATAATATACAATATAATTTTATTAATGTCAATTATATATTGCATTTTGTTTTATATATTTTAAAATATTCAATATATAATTTTATAGCTAATTTAGACATAAAAATCCTGCAGAAATGTTTTCTGCAGGACAACATATTATTTAATCTATATTTTCAATATCCTCTAATTCTAGTGTAGTGTAGTTGAAATTATATTTTTCAAAAACTGATGTGTATTTTAATCCTCCTCCTGTACCTATTAAAACTACTTTAGAGTCTTTTTGAATCTTTTCTTCTTGTCTTAATTTCTTAAGGGCAGCCAGTGGAACGCAAGATGCAGGTTGTAAGAATAATCCATTTTGGGCTAAAACT
>JAWSUU010000132.1:0-7409 GCA_033549325.1 Bacillota bacterium
TTTTTTTACTGATTCTATTGCTTTTATTTGAAATTATCTCTTGACATATTACCAGATTGCTTTAAGTTGAGTGTTTAAAAAATGGGCAACCAAAGAGATTGCCCATTAAGTTATTATGCTTAAATAATTCCTTGAATTGATAATACTATTTGTGCTATTATTGCTGATCCGAAGAATGTACCTATAAATGCAGCGAATGCTACTACTACTATTCTCCAACTTAATTTTTTTAGAACTCCCAATTTACTACCTACTGATAAACCTGCAAAAGCAAGTATAGGTGTTGTAGTACCTAAAAACTGTACATTACCAGTAGTTGATAAAATCCATTCAGCTGTAGGCATAAAAGGCATACTTAAAAGAAAAGGTATTATTGTAGCATAAGCAAATGTAGGTAATTTAACCTTTGGAAACATTGCTTTTAATATTAAAGCAACCTGTGAAATAATAATTACTATTATCATTCCAGGTATTGAAGCTACAACTTCATTGCCAAAACCTATTCGCTGTCCAATTAGAATTATTATTCCTGTTAAAATCAACAGTTTTAACTGTTCTAATACTTTACTCATTTTAAGATCACCCATTATCTTTACCTCCTTCTCCTATTCCCTTCACTGTTCTTCCAATTCTTGGCTCTAATATGTCATATAACTTGTTTACTAATGGTATTGATATAAATAATACTACATAGAGACCTGTAACACCGGTAAGCATATTACTTGTTGCAGCATATGCAAGAACTGTATCAGATAATGCTGGATCAACTGATGCTGCTAATGATGATGAAGCAGCAGTCATCATACTTCCACTACCCATACCTGATGCCATAGCTAACGCTAGAGGATGAAGACCTGTTGCTAATGAAAAAGATCCTAATAATCCGAAGAATATTGTACCGAAAACAGTACCTACTAAATATGTTCCAAGAGTTCCTGTACCTTCTGGGGAATCTATTCCATATTTATCACCCATGATACCTAATGTAACCTCACGACATATACTTACACTAGCACCAACAGCTTCTCTTTTTAAACCTAATAATAAAGCAATTGGAAGTGCAACGAAAATTGTAGCTACGTTTCCTAATTCTTGAAGTATGAATGCTGGACCCGCTTGAATTATTTTTACTACATTAGGTCCTACTAAAGTACCGTATTTAACCCCTAGAGGTAGTAATGTTATCATTACCATAGGTGCTGCAAATTCTACAACATCCTTATCCACTAATTTTTTTAGTCCTGGTATTACTTTACCCAGTAGTCCAGGTGTTACTAACATACCTATAATTACTGCATATAACATAGGTAATAATGTTACTGTTGCTATTCCTACTGGAAATGAATTGATACCTATTAGTTCTGAGATAATTACGATAATAAATACAGTAACAAAACCTTTGACTAATGCTGCTGGAAACATTTTTTTGTTCTCTGCCATTTCTTTTGTTCCTCCTTATTAAATTATTTTTTATATTAACTTTATCCTTTTTGGGTTATTTAGGATAAAGTTATATACTTGAAAGTTTTACCAAAGCTCCTAAAAGTACATCTGCTCCTGTTTTTATGTCTTCATAATTTGTAAATTCTTCCGGACAGTGGCTTCTGCCTTTTATGCTGGGAACAAATATCATTCCCACATCAGTGACTCCTGCCATAAGACAGGCATCGTGTAATGCTCCGCTATTCATCATTTTATGTTTAATGTTTTGTTCTTCTGCGGAGTCTTTTATAGTGTTTATGACTTCATCTGAAAAAATTATCGGCTCTGTTTTAGATAATTCTTTAGTTTTATATTTTAGATTTAATTTATCACAGATAACTTCCATATTTTTTTCTACTTCTTCTCTTACTATTTCTATACCTTTTTTATCAGTATCTCTGATTTCTAATATAAAAACAACTCTTTCCGGTATAACATTTGGAACATTTGGATAACAGTTGATTTTACCTACAGTAGCTACTGTTGATTCAAAGGCTTTTTCAGTGGTTAATTCATCTACTTTTGATATGATTTTTGAAGCTCCTACCATAGCATCTCTTCTAAATTTCATAGGGGTAGCTCCAGCATGGTTACTATCTCCCAGGATTTCTATTTCTATCCATTTCCTGCCTGCTGCCGCCTGAACAATACCTACTGGTATATTAAGCTCATCCAGAACTACACTCTGTTCTATGTGAAGCTCTATCATCGCCTTAATATCTCCTTTTTTAACCACATATTTATCCATCTTATCAGGATTCAGGTCGAATTTTTTTGCAGCTTCATACATAGATACACCATCTGCATTAATTTGTTTTTTTAAGTCTTCTACCGAGTATGCTCCAGTCATAATTCTACTTCCACCAAGAGGAAAATTGAAATTTGGTCCTTCTTCTTCTACAAATACGACTAATTCTACCGAGTGATCCGGGAGAAATTTATTTTCTTTCATGGATCTAAGCGACTCAAGGGCTGTTATTACTCCCGCTACTCCATCAAAGTTGCCACCGTGTTCTACTGTATCAATATGGGAACCAGCCATTATGGAAGGAAGTGAAGGGTTCTTACCCTCCATCCTTCCTCTAATATTTCCTATAGGGTCTACTGTTATCTGTAAACCTATCTTTTCCATTTCTTTTATCAGGTATTCTCTAACTTTTTTATCTTCTTCTGTGTAGCTAAATCTTGTTGTACCATCTCCAGGAGTTGTGTTGAATTTACTTATATATTCAATGTCATTTTTTATTCTATCAAGATTTGTTTTCATTTTTATTCCTCACTCAAATAATCAAAAGCTGATTGGGCGTAAATCCCTGCTCCTACCCATAAGGCTTTTTCATCTATATTGAAGTTTTGTGAATGCCATTCATTTACTATACCTTCTTCTTCATTTCTTACTCCTAAGAAATAAAATGTTCCCGGTACTTCCTGCTGATAGAGAGCAAAGTCTTCTCCGCCACCAGTTCTTTCCGGCATTACTACTCCTTCTTCTCCTACAATTTTTCCTACTGCTTTTTTACCAATAGCTGCAGTTTTTTCTTCGTTAATTACAGCTGGAATTGTAAATTCATAATCTAGTTCTCCAGTAGTATGATGTGCTTCACAAGTTTTTTTGATTATATTTTCTAATAAATCTGGCAGTTGTTTTCTAACTTCCGGATTGTAGGTACGACAAGTTCCTGTCATTTCAACACTTTCACTAATAACATTGTTTGCTTTACCTGCATGAAAAGTTCCTATTGAAACTACTGCCGTTTCAAAAGCCGATATTTTTCTAGATACTACTGTTTGTAGATTCATTACTACTGCTGATGCAGCAACAATAGCATCTCTAGCTTTGTGAGGTACAGCGCCGTGACCACTTTCTCCATGAATTTTAATTTTAATTGTATCTACTGCTGCCATTAAAGGTCCTTCTTTTACTCCAACCTTTCCTGCATCTATATTAGGAGAGTTGTGTAGTCCGTATATTGCATCAACATCAGGGTCCTTTAGAGCACCATCTGCAAGCATGGCTTTTGCACCTTCGTTTATTTCTTCTGCTGGTTCAAATATAAATTTTACTGTGCCAGGTATTTCATCCTTTACCTTGCTTAACAGCATAGCGGCTCCAATTAGCGAAGTCATATGACTGTCATGGCCACAAGCATGCATTTTACCATCTACTGTTGATTTGTAGGATACTTCGTTAATTTCTGTAATTGGTAATGCATCTATATCAGCTCTTAGACCTACTACTTTTCCAGGTTTTCCACCCTTTAATATTCCTATGAGCCCTGTTTTACCTACATTTTCTTTTACTTCTATTCCGTGCTTTCTTAATATTTTAGCTATTTTTTTTCCCGTCTCTACTTCTTCAAAACTAAGTTCCGGATGCATATGAAACCATCGCCTAATTTCAATAAGTTCATCATGAATTTCTTGAGCATGTTCTTTGAAATTAATCGTCATAATTATAATCCTCCTTTTTTTGTTTTGGTATATGTAAGGGTTTCGAATAGTGATTAGATTTATATTTTATTCATTATTATGATGTATGTTAAGTATTTTTAATATATTATATTACAAAATTCCTTATATAACAACCTATTATTATAATTTCTGTAGTAGTTTAAATTTTAACGTTTGCATTGAGTGTACAAATGTCTTTTTAATCGAGAAAATAAAAAAACAACCTCTGAATTTTAAAGATTGTTTTTTTATATATTACTATTAATTAACATTTGTTATTTATTTTCAAAGTCCAACTTTCTAATTTTTAACTTATAAGAATTTTAAGTTGCTTTTATTTTATTCGCTATTTTTATTTCAATTACTTTTTACTTTTCTAAAGTCATTTTTTCCTTCAACCGTAATATATCCTTTCCTATATAAATACTTCGTTCCAAAGTATGTGATTGGAAGGATAACAAGTATCAAAACTCCCTGAAGTTGTGTTACTAATTGTGGAGATAGGAAATAAGCAATTATCATTAATATAGCTGGAACTATTCCACCTTTTAATCTATCCTTTGATACAAACCCTCCACCTAATTTTTTTCCAACAATACCAATAGATAAGGCACCAAATAATGCAGGTAATATATATTGACTTGCTGTTTGTACTGGAGGACTTAGTAAAAGGGGTTTTAAAGGTACCATAAGAGCAGCACCTAGTGCAATAATGCTTATTGTAACTAAAGATGAAACAGCAATTGCAATAGAGGTAATTACATCGCTTTTTTCTGTGCCCTGTTGTAGATTTAGTAGAGAAATTGAATTCATAGCTACAGGTAGCTTTAAGTTTAAAACATTTCCAGTAATTAGTGTTAAATAAATCGAACTACCTAAAACTGGTGTATATGAAAAAACTTCAGATATGGTTATCGGTACTATTATAGCTAATAATCCTGCTGAAGCCCTTAATATTTCAATAATTCCAGGGAAAGTATCATATACATAACTTATTACTATTGGTATCCCCACCATTATTAAAATGGTTCCTAAAACACTTAATCTTCCTATTCTATGAATTTTATCCATATATTCATTTTTATTTTCCATTTTACTATCCTTTCTATCCTAATAAATTTGTCCATAATACCGAAGACACCATTGCAACCAGTAAACTAATTGCTAAAACAAAGTTTGAAAGCCATTTGACATTATACTTTTTAATAATTATTCCTAATATAAGAGCTGTTCCTAAACTAGTGAGCCAAGTAAGTAAAGTTACTCCTCCAGACAATAACATAGGTATTAAAAGTACAATTATTATTGTTAACATAAATGTGCTGTTACCTAGTGCTCCCCACTTTTCATCCTTCTTTTTAATGTTCATAGTACCTGTCTGTATTTTTTTTGCAAAGAAAATCGAAGTTATCAATCCTCCTAATATACATATACTCATTACAAACATTATTAAAGTAAAGTCATTATTTGTAATACTAGTTATTTCAGCACCAGTTGCAGTTAGAGCAATATCCGCTGCCATTATTTCATATCCTACAGATCCTATAACTGATAGTCTGTACCATGGCCATGGTACACCCAGCATTGCTGCTATGCTAAAGAAACCAATTACTATTGCAAAGGAAGGTACTAGACTAAATGAAATAGATGATTTAACAACATTTATTAAATCTTCCTTTTTAAAGCCTAATTCATATGCTCTTTTCCAAGATTGTCGTAAAAAAACAAAAGCAACAGCTGCCACATATATAATTCCTATTATTACTAAAACATATAATAAAATACTATCTGAAATATTCGTCATTTTATTTCTCTCCTTTTATTTATTCATATTTAACCAGTTAAATGCGAACCCTGCATATGCTGCAACTCCTAAATACAATGGATTTTCATCGAATAATGCTTTAGGGTGGTGTTGAGGATACTTGAATTCCTCTTTTGAATTTCCAGTTGATAGTGCCATCATTATACTTGGTACTTTTTGGGACACAAATGAAAAATCTTCTGATCCCATTAATTTACCACCAGGCATTATATCTTCAAATGATAATACTTTTTCTTTTCCAATAATATTTTTTAATATTTCTTTTGCATTATTTGCTAATTGTTTGTCATTTAATACACTTGGACATCCATTTTTATAATTTACTGTTGCACTTGCATTAAAAGTTTTAGAAACTCCTTGGGATATTTCATTGATTCTTTTTTCTATGAATTTACGTACTTCTGGATTAAAAGTTCGAACTGTACCTTCCATACTAGCCGTATCTGGAATAACATTAGATGTGTTTCCACCTCCCATTTTACCTACTGTTACAACAATACTTTCGGCAGGAGCTACTTCTCTACTATTTAATGCCTGCAGTGAAATATGAAGATGTGATAATACATTTAAAGGATCAACTGTTGTATCTGGCATAGCTCCATGTCCACCTTTTCCTTGTATTTTTATATCAAACCAATCTGAAGCTGCAGAACTTGGACCTGCTTCTGGTATTATAAATAAACCGGATGGCAAAGGTAAACCAGTAAAAACATGAATCATCATTGCTGCATCTACTTTTGGATCTTCTAATATGCCTGCTTCAACCATAGCTTTTGCTCCTTTTAATGTTTCTTCTGCTGGTTGAAACATTAATTTTACTGTCCCATTTATTTCATTCTCAACTTCTTTCAATAGTTCAGCTGCTCCTAAAAGCATAGCTGTATGCATATCATGACCACATGCATGCATATTTCTATTTTTTGATTTAAATGATAAATCTGTCTCTTCCACAATTGGAAGTGCATCCATATCAGCTCTTAGTAACACAACTTTACCTGGTTTTTTACCACCAACTGTAGCAATTAATCCTGAATTTGCAACAATTTTTGGTTCATATCCAATTTTTTCTAATTTTTCTTTAACATATGCCATTGTTTTAGGTAAGTCCATATCAGTTTCTGGGTGTGAATGTAAATATCTTCTGTATTCTACGACTTTTTTTTGAATTTCTTCTGCAGATTTAATAAATTCTTTCATTTTAATCCTCCTTTTTATTAAGAATATTTAATAAAGACAAATAAAGACGTCTATTAATTCTAGCACTAAAGTTTTTTGTAGTCAAGGATTAATATATTATCTAGTTTAATTAATTTTTAACTTGCAATAATATGTATTAATACATAAAATATATCTGGAGTTGATAAAATGAAAATTAAAATTGGTTTTATAATGAGTAAACCATTTTTACCATTTACTAAAGAAATAAATAAAGAACTAGAAAATTACTGTAGCATAATAAATTTAGTCGCTGATGAAAATAAAGATGTGTTGAATTTATATAACAATAACAAAAATAATGTTGATTGCTTTGTTTTCAGTGGTAAAGTTTTTTTCTATTATCTTGTTAATAATATTGGATATCCTAATAAACCCTGTTATATAATTGATGAACTTCAAAGCAATATTAAAGATATATTCTTAAATTTATTAT
>JAWSUU010000133.1:0-6735 GCA_033549325.1 Bacillota bacterium
TTCTTAATTTTATTATATGTTGTTGTTATGTTTTCGTAGTTAATCATAAAACACTCCTTCTTTAATAATATTGTTTGCCTCAACTATATGATAAAAGGCTTCTACTCCATTTAGGAGTATTTTTTCATCAAAATTGAAATTAGAATTATGAAGAGATATATTAAATCCCTTACTATCATTTTTTGCTCCTAATAGAAAAAATAAACTTGGTATTTGACTTCTGTAGAATCCGAAATCTTCAGCTATCATTTGAGGTTTTACCTTAAAAATCTTTTCTTTAGGAAAGTCTTTAATAAAAACATTATAAAGATTCTCATCATTTATAACTGAAGGGCAGTAGTTGTAAAAATCTTCCTTAACTTTCACATCAAAGGATTCTTCTATACCTTTATTGATTTGACTAATTCTACCTCTTATTTTTTCATAAATTTCATCTTTAAAAGTCCTTACAATTCCTTCAAGTTTTACATTTTCGGCTACTTGATTTCTGAAATTACCACCGTCAATTTTACCGATAGTTATAATTCCAGATTCTACCGGCTCTACATTTCTGCTTAAGATACTCTGGTATAAACTTACTATTTGAGAGGCAACATATATGGCATCAATGCCCTTATGAGGTTCTGCTCCGTGACTTGCTTTACCATTGATATATATATCAAAAAGTATATCTTGAGCCATTAAAGGACCGCTGTTGATGCCTATTTTTCCTTCCTCTATGGATGGGTCTAAATGACATCCGTAGATACTTTCTATTTTATGCTTTTGAAAGTTTTTATCCTGAAGAACTTTTTCAGCACCACCAACATTTTCTTCTCCCGGTTGAAATAAAAACAAAACATCTCTTTTTAAATTTTTCTTAGCTAATACTTTTATAAGGCCTATTAGCATAGTCATATGACCATCGTGACCACAGGCATGCATCATTCCGTTATTAGATTTATAGTCTACAGTATTGTCTTCTTTCACCGGTAAACCGTCCATATCAGCTCTAAAACAAATGGGATTATCTGAAGTGTCACCTTTTAACTTTGCTAAAATCCCTGTGCCGGCAACTTGTTCGTATTTTACATTCATTTCATCTAACATTTTTTTTATATACTCAGATGTTTGGTATTCTTCTAAACCTATCTCGGGAATTTGATGTAAATCTCTTCTTATCTTTGTAAGATCATTTAACAAATATTCAAATTTCATGAAAGACCTCCTTTTTTTAATTTTACATTACAAGTGTTGAATCTACAAGTCATTTAAGTTATAATGATTGAGGTAGTTTGAAAAGGAGATTAATAATATGACAAGTCAAAGAAAAGCCGATATTTCTCTATTTTTAGTAACCATCGGATGGGGTATATCTTTTTTATTAACTAAAAATTCCCTGGATTTTTTAGAAACATACAATTTTTTAGCCATAAGATTTTTACTGGCATTTTTCATATCTTTTGGAATTTTTTATAAAAAATTTAAAAATCTAAACAAGAAAACTGTTAAATACGGTATTGGATTAGGAGTACTGCTATTTTTACATTATGCCCTTCAGACCGTTGGATTAAATTATACTACAGTATCAAAGTCTGCATTTATCACAGGACTAAATGTAATTATGGTACCGGTATTTTCCGCCTTAATTATTAAAACAATTCCGGAAAGAAAAGTTGTTTTCAGTACAATAATAGCTTTTACCGGGCTGGGATTACTTACATTGAATGGTAATATCGACGGTGTTAACATTGGAGATGTTTATACATTTTTATGTGCTTTGGTTTTCGCATTATATATTATACTTGTTGGTAAATACACGGTAAAAGTAGAATCAATATCCTTTGCTACTATACAGCTTGGAGTAGTAGGGATTTTAAGTTTGATAACGTCTTTTATGATAGAAACACCTATAATTCCTACAGAGGCAGCGGCCTGGGGAAATATAGTATTTCTAAGCGTTGTATGTACTTCGGGGGCATATATAGTCCAAAATGTAGCTCAGAAATTCACCAGCCCTTCTCATACAGCTTTAATATATACAGGAGAGCCAGTATTTGCAGCATTTTTTGGATATATTTTTCTGGAAGAATTGCTTTCCTTCAGGGGAACTTTAGGGGCACTTATGATACTTTCAGGAATGTTGATAGTTGAAGTGAATTTTAAAAAATTGTTTAAAAGTAAAAAAAGTAAAGCAAGTTAAAGAAAGACTGCAGATTAATCTGCAGCTTTCTTATTTAAAGTTATCTATGAATACAGCTAAAAGATGAGCTTTTTCTATTATATTATGCTTAAATATATACTCTCTTCCACTGAACTCTTTTTTTCCTGAAGGTCCAAAACCATCAATTATAGCTTTATTTGAATCAGAAAAGGCTATATTATTCGAACTCCATCTATGGTCGCTACTTACTATAATGTCTAAATCATCAGCTATTTCTTTTAATCTTTTAAAACTTTCTTCAGTTTGCTGGGTTAGCTGCATAGGTGGCCTTCTGTCGCTACCTTCAATTTGAAAATTGTAGATGTTTTTAAATTTTTTCTCTGGTATCATCCTTCTTATTTTATCATCAAAAGTAGTATATAATTCAGGATCTCCAAACCTAATATTCAAGGTAGCTTCTCCGTGAAAATAAGGCTCTGTAATATTTGAACTAACTTTCATATTACTAGGGGAGATTACTATACCTTTGTTTTCATCTGTTTGTTTAACCATTTTATTTATAGTTTCTATAAAAACATTAACTGCCTTAGCTACATCTTCTGTATTAGTGAATTTCTTCATATTCATAGAAATTTTATACTTTGCGGATCCCGAACGACTTGTAACCATACCACCGTGTATAAAAGCACCGTTTAATCCTAATATAATTCTAGCATTTTTACTCTTATCCTTTATTATCTGCTTGCTGAATCTTCCCTGCATTAAATCATCGGAAGTTAGCAAAATACCAACTCTTTTATTTCTAAGTTTTTTTGTATATTTTAAACTCTGAAGGGCAAGTAAAGCGGATGCTATACCACCTTTATTTTCCCATACGCCAGTACCGTAAAGTCGACTTTCTTTATCTTGGAAATATTTTTGCTTTTCCGGTTTCACAGTATTATCTAAATTGCCTACAAGTAAAATATCAATATCACTACTGTCTGTGTTGGAAAAATACAGTACATTTCCAACCTGACTTTGAGGAAATATTTCGGCAGTAAATCCAAGAGAAGCAAGTTTATTTTTTATTGAATTTCCAAATCTATTAACGCCTTCAATATTTTGGGTATATGTATTTTGATCCACAAAATCACTTAAAATTTTAACTATATAGTCTTCTCTAGTACGCAGGTAACTTCTTATCTTAACTGTTGTTGGTATTCTTTTGCCTAAAGACTTTTCTTTAATACTTTCTATATTAAAGTATCTCATAGAAGCTACATCAAGCATTTTATTTACCAATCCATCGTAATCCAGACCATATACCTTAGCTGCTGCAACATAAGAACCACCAAATCCTAAACTTGCCATAGAATTAACTTCTAAAACATATATTTGATTATCCAAACCTAATCTAATATCAACTCTTGCAAAGTCTCTTAAGCCTAGAGAAGTAAATACCTTCTTGCTTATATCCTGCATCTCTTTAGCCAGAGCATCAGGTATTTGTGCAGGACATATTTTGTTTTTCGGCTTATGCTGTTTGTCATCTACAGTTTGTATGGCATTTGGATCTCCTTCCAGATCTATTTCCAGTACTGGAAAAGTCTCTACAGGGTTATTTCCGATTAATCCTACTGCAAACTCTCTTCCTCTAATAAATTGTTCTACTAAAGCCTGCTGATGAAATTCAGATATTACAAACTCAACAGCATCTCGTAGATCATCTTCGTTATAGACAACTCTTAAACCAAAAGAAACACTTTCCATTTTAGGTTTAACTATTACCGGATATTTTACATCGGACATATCATCGGCTTTAGAAGAAAATACCCAAAAATCAGGAGTAGGAAGGTTGTTTTTTTGAAGAATAATTTTAGTTATAACCTTATCTAGGGCTAAAGCATGTCCGGAAGGGTTTGAACCTACATAGGGTATGCCGGTCATTTCAAGCATAGAAGGGATATGTGTATATCTGCTTTCTCCCTGTATCCCATATGCCATATTAAATACTATACCATGTTTGGTATCATCTCCAACTCTGGGGAAAAAATCTTTTAATTTATCGAATACTTCCATATTACCGTCTATTATTTCAACATTATGACCGTTTTTTTCTAAAGCTTGTGCTACTTTTTTTACTACTTTAGGGTTATATACTTCTTTGTTTTGCATTCCAAAAACATTTATTACTTTTCCTCTATCTTCGTTGTATATTATTGCAACTCTCAAATCAATCACCTACATCCAATCCGCATAATCTAATAAAATTTTTAACCATTAACAAACCATCACCTTTGCTAACTTCAGGATGACCTTGAAATCCATATATAGGCTTATCCTTATGTTTTATAATTTCCGTATCGCAGGTGTCTGATTTAGCTAAAGATACGAAGTCCTTAGGCATTTCGGACACATAGAAGTTATGCCTTTTTTGTATCTTTACTTTATTTGATGATAATCCTTCAAAAATTGGGTCATCCATATTTGTTATTTCTATTTCTTCTTTTTTTCTATGAGGTTCCTGCAGCCTTTTTATACGACCGTAGTTATGAATGGCTATGATTTCGTGACCTAAACAAAAACCCATCACCGGTACATCAAAATTGTGCAGGGCTACAAAATTAGTAGTTAAGTTTAAAGGTGTATATGGATTGCCACGTCCACCAGAAAGGATTATTCCATTAACTTCAGATTTAAATGACAAGGTAATAGGTTGATTATGGTCGAAAAAAATAAAATCAAAATCCTGTTCTGCTAAAAACTGACGTTTAAAACTTTTAATATAAGAACTTTGGTTATCAATTATTAATAGCATTTTCTTATCCTCGTTTTCATTATTTTTTTATAGAACAATAATACTTTATAAATACCACAAAATCAATAACTTAAGTCAAGTTTTTTAAATATTTTACTCCATCTGCGATAGAAGCTGCAGATTTTTTATAATCCTTCCAAGGGTCTTCAATTTGACCTAGTCTTCTAAAAATATTTTTTATAGTATATTTTTGTGAATTGAAATCTTTTTTAGACAACTCATCCCATGATAAAGGGGTTGCTATAGGAGCTCCACTAATAGGTCTTAAGCTGTATGGACATACTCCTGTCTGTCCCTTAGCATTTCTAAGGATATCTAAAAATATTTTTCCATCACGATTATCTTTTCTCTGCTCTGTAGTATATTTATCTGGATTATTTTTAGTTATATGATAAGCTACTTTTTTTGCGAATTCCTTAATCTGATGAAAATTATAATCAGGTTTTATAGGTGTTAATATATGTAGACCTTTAGATCCTGTAGTCATAACAAAAGGAACTAAATTCAAATTTTCCAGCTCTTTTTTAACATCGAAAGCAGCCGCAGTAACAAGGGAGAAATCATCTTCAGGAGGATCTAAATCAAAAATTATTTTATCCGGATTATCTAAGTCATGAGTGCTGCTTAACCAAGTGTGAAAGGTTATAGTTCCTTGATTTACAAGATATATGAGAGAATCTAAATCGTTACACAAGGGATAATTTGTTATGCTATCATCACTACTTTTTATATCAATTTTATCTATCCATTCGGGAAAATAATCCGATGCATTTTTTTGGTAAAATCCTTTTTCATCTATTCCGTTAGGAAATCTTTGTAAAGTAACTGGATAACCTATAATATAAAAATTCATGTAAGTCCATATTTTTTCATAATACTCTGCAATATCTTGTTTTGAATAATCAGGATTTTTAAATAATAATTTATCTTTTTTTGTAATCTCTACCTTTCCTATTTTCACAAGACCATCTCCTAATCTTTTTCTTCATTTTTAAGTTCTTCTATGTTTTTACGGAAAAAACTGACTGATTTTCGGTGTTTGTAGGATTTCTTCTTACATATATATCATTATCCTTTAAAGAAATATTGCAGATATATGATTTCATATATCTGCAATATAATTATGTCTAATTATTTATCTAGTTTTTTCCCAAACTTTTTAAATACCTTGCCAAGCTTTCCTTTAGCTTCTTCAATATTTTCTTCTGCTTTGCCTTTTAATTCAGCTAAATCTTTTTCAGCTTCATCTTTCTTTTCTTCTAAGTTAACAATTTTTTCTTGCAATTCCATGTCGTCCTTCTTGTCTTTAGCTTTTTCCTTTAATTCCGCGATTTCTGCTTTCTTATCATGTATAAAAGCTTCTAGTTCTTTTAATTTTTTTTGGAATTCTTCTTTATATTTTTCAGTCTTTGCCATTTATAACCCTCCTTAAGGTTTATTTTCGAATTTACTCTATTATATATATACCAATATTTGCAACGAATATTCAAAAGTTAATATAATTGTTAAAAAATGAACCTTTATTTTCCTTATTCATTGATTTATAATTCAAGATCATCAAATCCAATAACAGAGTATGATAATTTCAAGGGCTATAATCTGCCATCCTACGAATAAGCATTCTGGAATTTTCCTGATGAAGATTTTACATATATAAAGCTAAATGTAAAAAATGTAGAATACAATGTAAAATAAATATAAAATTTCATAATTTGGGTAAATATATAGTAAATTTAATAGAAAGGGGTAAGTGGTTAATAATTTAATCACTGTTGAAAAAATGAAGGTTTTA
>JAWSUU010000133.1:6745-7372 GCA_033549325.1 Bacillota bacterium
ATATGATTCATTCTTTGGGAATACAGAAAAGATTGCAGAATATATAAAAGAAACCCTTGAAGAAGAACATGATGTAAATTTGATAAAAGCTGGAGATTTTAAGGAAACTGATTTTGCTAATGTAGAATTTTTAATAATCGGTTCACCAACTAGAGCTTTTAGACCAACTAAGGATATTACGAATATATTAAATAAATATCCTCTTGCAATAAAAGAACTCAAAACAGCAGTTTTTGATACAAGAATAGATTACAATACAATAAAACCAAAAACTCTAAGTAGCATTATGAAAAGATCCGGTTATGCAGCAGAAAAAATAAATAAAAGACTTACAAAGATAGGCTCAGATATAATTGCTCCACCTGAAGGATTTTATGTAAAAGATTCCGAAGGACCTTTAGCAGAAGGGGAAAAAGAAAAAGCTCAAAGATGGCTTTTAGGGATTCTTTAAGCTTAACAGGATTTCCTCAAGTTTTCTATATAATCAATATTATATTTACTCCATCCGATTATTAAAGCACCGATAGCCGAGTTGTAAATAGGTTTTACAGGATGTATATTTGGATATATTTCCTGTAATTTTTTTATTAGATTATTTTTTATATAATCACACTCTAAAATAATGCT
>JAWSUU010000134.1:0-7295 GCA_033549325.1 Bacillota bacterium
AATGGAACTTATAATTCGGATGGAAAACAAACTTTAAAGTATCTCCCTTTAATCCGTAGGGTTCAGCTTCTTTAATTATAGCATGAAAGCTTATTCTTAATTTCTTTATTTCATTTAAAATACCATCCCAGCTTTCCAAGACTTTATTAAAATCTCCTGAATTAGGAGTTGTTTTTACCACTTCATTCTCTTTGTTTTTTTCGGATATTTTCTCTTCTATAACTATTTCACTTTCTGTTTTAGTATCTTTTGATTTTTTCTCGTTTTTAGATGATGATTTTATTTTTGACTTTTTACTTTTAGTCAGTTCTTTTTCTTTATCTTCTTGATGCATATAATTATATGCTGGTTTTTCTCTTATCATCTTTATCAATCGTGTTTCTAGAAGAACTCTTTCGTTTAATGCTTTTTTGCATAGCGATAAAGTTTCAGACAATTCTTCTATATATTTGATAACAGTATCATCATCAATATTTTTTCCCTGCTGTTTTATAGCTTCAACAACATCTTCACCTACTGATATGTACTTATATCCTTCAGTAGATGTGTTTAAAATAAGTATGTTTCTAAACTGCTTGATTAAATCATCTAGAAACTGAGTGATTTCTTTACCTTCTCCTAAAATATCATCAAGTTGAAACATCATGGCAGTAACATCTTTATTAATTATATTTTCAGCGAAATCTATTATCAAGCTGTAATTTACTGTCCCTAGTAAATCAAGTACAGATTCATAAGTAATTATTTCATCCTGTAGGTTTAAACATCTATCCAGAATGCTTAGAGCATCCCTCATAGCACCTTCTGCACTGTTGGCTATTAATCTCAAAGCTTTTTCCTCTGCTTCTACTCCCAACTGCTTACATATATCTTTCATATTTATAATAATATCATCAACAGATAATCTTTTAAAATCAAATCTTTGACATCTTGATAAAATTGTAGCTGGTATTTTTTCAGGCTCTGTTGTAGCCAAAATAAAAAGCAAATGTTCTGGCGGCTCTTCCAAAGTTTTTAAAAGGGCATTAAAGGCACCTTTGGAAAGCATATGAACCTCATCAATTATATACACCTTGAATTTACTTTTAGATGGTAGAAATTTAACTTTCTCTCTTAAATCTCTAATATCTTCTACGGAGTTATTTGAAGCCGCATCCATCTCAACTACATCCATGTTTCTCTCTTTTAAGGTACTAACACAGATTTCACATTCATTGCAAGGATTTCCTTCCTTAGGATTTAAACAATTTACTGCCCTTGAAAATATTTTTGCAGTAGAAGTTTTTCCAGTTCCTCTAATACCGTTAAATAAATAGGCATGTGCTACTGAATCTTTCATTATTTGTCTTTTAATTGTTTCTGTAATATGTTTCTGACCTAAAACCGATTCAAAGTCCATTGGTCTAAATTTTCTGTAAATAGCTTGATGCGACATTTAACCACCACCCTTGCATTATCTATATAATTATATCAGAATTTGACTTATTATCAAATAAACATATTTTAATATTAATTAGTATCTAACCTTTAATAAGAAAGGTCTGAATAGTCATACTTCTGAGAAATTAATTCATTCTCCAGCATCCATTCAGATACAACATCAAAGGTATGTTCATCCGGTGGATTTTTAGTTTTAAATTTAGGAAAAATGAAATCATCCTTTATCTCTTCAGGGAATCCTAAATCTTCTACAAGGTAATTATAATATTCATCTTTATCCGTATCATTTAAGTATTCTACCGCCATATTATAACCTTCATATAGTTTATCCACTCCATTAGAATTATTTTCTAAGGTTTCGTTATTAAATAAAACTATTGCAGGATAAAGACCAAATCTTTCTGTATCTCCAATAACAACTCCACCTTGATTTACCGCAGAAAAAGCTAGAGGTTCAGGTAAAGTAGAGCCATTTAGCGAATCTGAATAAAGCATTTCCAGTCTTACAGGCATTTGTGGTATCGCGACCTTTTTAAGTTTATCCTTAATTCCCAAATGATCAAACACTATATCTGTCGAAAAATCTATAACAGTATTTGAAGACAATCCTACTTCTATCTCATCCAACTCTTTAAAAGACTCTTCCGTTAGACTTGGTGAAGTTATCACTCTATAGTTCCCGTAGGTATCAGAAGTCATTTTAAAATCCATATTCGCCTCTTCATAAAAAAAGATTGTCAACATATCTGCCATAGCACCGTCTAAGTTTCCAGTTTGTAATGCAGTATCTCTATCAACAGCACTTCTAAAAACATTTATTTCAACATCTACTCCAACTTCTTCATAAAATCCCATTTTATCAGCTATTAAGAAAGGTACTGCTCCAACATCTGACATAACTCCGAATTTAATTTTTTCAGGTTCTTTCTCACTGCATCCAACTGTCGACAATCCAATCATTAATATTAAAATTATAACTATTATTTTTTTCATTTTTTCCGCCTTTCATAATTTATTTTTTATTTTTTTTATAATATTTTAACTCCAAAGACAAATTCTTCTTTCCATAATATCAACGATATTAAATAAAAATGTTCCCATGAGACTTATAAGAACAATACCAGAAAACATAGCTGTATAATCAAGTTTTAGCCATGAATCCATTATAAAATATCCGATACCTATATTTGTTGCATAATTTTCAGCAAAAAATAATACTGAAATGCTTATACCTATACTTACTCTCAAAGCTGTGAACAAACTCGGTAGAATAGCAGGCAGTATCACATGCTTATAAATTTGCATTCCTCGTCCCCCTAAAGACTTTATAGATAAAAAATAAGAAGGATGTATTTTCTTAACCCCATCTCTTATTGTTATAGTAATTTGAAAAAATAATATAAGAGATACTAAAGATATTTTTGATGCATCACCTAAACCTAAGAAAAGCATAAGTAGTGGTAAAAAAGCTATTTTAGGTATTGGAAATAAAGTGTAGAGAATAGGAGTTATAAATCTATCTATGTTTTTATTTCTAGCTGTAGCTATTCCTGAAATAACTCCTAAAATTATTGTGATGAATATTGCAGTAAAAATCCTATATAAACTTACCAACACATTAATTCCTAATTCATAAATATTATTCATGATATAGATAAAAGTGTCTATAGGAGAAGGGATAACATTTCTTGAAACTAATTTATGTGATAAGAACCAAATTATCAATATAACGATTATACTATATATATAAGGATGTTTTTTCATGTCTATAACCCCTTAATTAGTTTTCTTAATATCAAACATTTATTATAAAACTCTTCTTTATCTCTTGCTTTAGTATCTCCAAAATTTTCATTTTTTATGTGATTTTTAATTTCACCATTTTCATTTAGGAGTATAATGTTTTTCCCCATAAAAACAGCTTCTTCTATACTGTGAGTTACAGTAATAATTGTTATTGGATTTTGATTGTACAAATTTACTACAGTATCTTGAAGAGATTCTCTTGTTATAGCATCTAATGATGAGAAGGGCTCATCTAATAGTAGTAAGTCCGGTTCCATAATCCATGATCTTGCAACAGCTACTCTCTGTTTTTGCCCACCGCTAAGATTATCAGGATAACTGTTTGAATATTCAGAAATTTTTAATTTTTTAACTAGTTCTTTATATTTTATAAAATATCTGTTTGAAATTTCTCCTTTAATTTTTATAGGCAAAAGTACATTTTCTTTAACCGTTTTCCAAGGGAAAAGACCGTAATCTTGGAAAACTATGCTTTTTCTTAAATTATCTCTACTTATAATCCTCCCTTTTTCTTCGCATTTATCCGGTAATAAATTAGCTACTGCATGTAAAAAAGTAGTTTTTCCGCATCCAGAAGGTCCTAATATTGAGTAGGTTTCTCCCTGTATAATTTTTAAACTAATACTATTTAATGCCTTTACCTGTGGGTAAAAAACTGAATAATTCTTAATTTCCACTAAAACATCTTTATTCATCATCACTACCCCAAACCTTATGACATGAATTTTCAATTTTTAAAAAATTTAAAATTCTCCCAATAAATATATCATTAGATTCTTGTAAGGATTTTGGTTTATTATAATAAGAAAGTACAGGAGGCATAATTACAACACCTAATCTGCTGAGCTTTAACATATTCTCTAAGTGTATGCTAGAAAGAGGTGACTCTCTAGTTACTAATATTAATGGTGTCTTCTCTTTTACTGCAACATCAGCACTTCTAAGCATTAGACTATCACTTATTCCATTAGCGATTTTAGCCAAAGAACCCATACTGCAGGGAATAATTATCATAGCATCTATTTTATATGAGCCACTTGCAATATTTGCAAACATGTCTTTATTTGAATAAAACTTGAATTTATCTGAAATACTTCTGAATTCTTTTAGTAAAATTTGAAGTTTTTTTTCTAATTCGTATTCAAGAACATTTTGTCCATTCTCTGTTACAACTAATTCTACTTGGTGACCTAGTTTTAGTAATTTTATTATTAAATTTTCAGCTAAATTACTTCCACTAGCTCCAGTTACTCCGATAATAATTTTTTTCATTTTTTTCCTCTCTAAATTATAAATATATCTATAACTGCAGTAAAAAGAAGAATTATAGATATAATTTGATTTATATTGTAAGATGCGAAATTCATAATATTTTTATGTTCTGGATCTACAATATAGTGTTCCAAAATCAAAAGCCCTCCGCTTAATATAACTCCCGATAAATAAGCTATGTCCAATATACTCAAGAAATACAAAGATAATAGCAACAACCACATAATTATGTGAAATCCTCTTGATATCCTAAGTGATCTCTTTAGTCCAAATTTAGCAGGAATAGAATGTAGACCGATGTTTCTATCAAATTTTATATCCTGAGTTCCATAAATTATATCAAAACCTCCTACCCATAGAGTCACAACAGCAGCAAATATTACAGGTACTAAATCAAGAGTTCCTCTTACTGCCAACCAAGCTCCTACCGGTGCCCCTGCACAGGTTATTCCTAAGATAACGTGGCACAACCAGGTAAATCTTTTTGTATATGAATACAAAGTAAATAGTATCAGTGCCACTGGTGAAAGATAAAAACAAATTGCATTTATTTGGTATGCAGCAAGTACAAATACAATATATAGTATTACGGTTATCATTAACGGTTCTGTCTTTTTTAATTTACCTGATGGTATATGTCTATCTTTAGTTCTTGGATTTTTTTCATCATAATAAGCATCTGCGTACCTATTTAAAGCATTTGCAGCATTTCTGCCGGCAAACAAAGCTATCATTATCCAAAATATTACTCTTTCATTAGGAAGACCTTCAGCAGCTATAAACATTGCCATTAGTGCAAAAGGTAAAGAAAATAGGGTATGAGAGAACATTACAAGTTCCCCGTACATTTTAATTTTGTTTATTAATTTATTTATTACTAGTGATGCCATATTTAGGCCACCACTTATCTACCAGATCTTTGATTTCTTCTGACATCTCGATATCATCAGGCCAGTTTCTTGTAAACTCTGGATCATCGCCTTTTCTCGTAGCATCAATTCCTATAAAAATACTACTGTCTTCTCTCATTTTGATTACAGAGTCTCTTTTAGGATCAATATTGTTAAAGATTTTCCAAGAAACAGTAGATAAGTCTTCTATATCAACCCAACTATCTACCACTATTACAAATCTACTGGTATTATTGGATATATCTTCTAAGTATTTTTTAACTGGCTTAATATTTTCTTCTTTACTATAACTTATGATTTTAACTGGCGAGTTTTTCCCATTTATTAATTCTGAAAATAATGTTATATCTAACTCTTTGCCCTTAGATTCTTTTTCTAGTTTTTTACATGCATCTACCCCTAATCTAAAACCTTGATGAGGTCTATCCGAAGCATGATCCAAAGCATCTAATGGTCCTTCTGTTATTAAAAGATGGTTTTCATAAGTAACATTCCTTACTATTTCCCAAAGTACTTGATTATAATTATGAACATCAACATCTTCATCAACAATAATTATATTTTTTGTATACATCATCTGCCCTAGTCCCCATAATGAATATAGGACTTTATTTGCATGAAGAGGAAATGCTTTCTTTATTGATACTATGGCACAATTATGAAATACTCCTTCTAATGGAAAGTCTATATCTACAATTTCAGCACACTGCATCTTCATCAAAGGAAGAAAAATTCTTTCTGTTGCCTTTCCTAAATAGCAATCCTCCATAGGAGGTTTCCCAACTATAGTTGTAGGATAGATAGGATTTTCTTTTCTAGTTATTTTTTCTAAGTGAAATACAGGATACAAATCTGACAATGAATAGTATCCGGTGTGATCTCCAAAAGGACCTTCCATTCTAAGTTCATCTAGATCTACATATCCTTCTAATATAAATTCTGCATTCGCTGGTACATAAATATCATTGGTAACTGACTTTACAAGTTCTACAGATTTTTTTCTTAAATATCCTGCAAAAATCATTTCATCTATCATCTTTGGCAAAGGGGCAGTTGATGCATATATTGTTGCTGGATCACATCCTAAAGCAACAGAAACCGGCATTTTCTTTCCTAGCTTTCTATATTTCTCATATATTTCTCTACCATCTTTATGTAAATGCCAGTGCATTCCTGTAGTCATTTTGTCGTAAACTTGGAGTCTATACATACCGACATTTTGCTGACCGTTTTCTGGGTCTTTTGTAAAAACCAAAGGGAGAGTTATGTATTTACCTCCGTCTTGAGGCCAACATTTTAATATTGGTAATTTATCTAAATCTGGCTCTTCTATTACTTCCTGACAAGGAGCTTTACTAACTTTTTTAGGAAATATAAAAGGTAGAGGTGCCAATTTGGGTATAGCTTTTATCTTTCCTTTCAAAGTAACATAAGCACTTAAATCCATATAATCTTCTATTTGTTCTGCAATGTCATCTAAGTTTTCAACACCTAATCCTAAGTTTAACCTTTCATAAGTTCCCATAATATTAATTACTAAAGGAAATTTAGAACCTTTTACATTATTAAATTTAAGAGCTTTTCCATAGTATTTTGAAACTCTATCTGCTATTTCAGTTATTTCTAATTCTGGGTCCACCTCTAAATCAACTGTATCGAGTAATTTTCTTTTTTCTAAATCTTCTAAAAACTTACTAATATCTTTATAAGCCATACTATCCTCCTGTTTTTAAACACTGTTTAAATCTTAACAATTTTATAAAAGAGTGTCAATATATGATTTTAAACAAAATAAAGTAGGGAAACCAATTTCTTGGCTTCCCCCTTATCAAACCGCACGTGCCCTATTAAGGCATACGGCTTACC
>JAWSUU010000135.1:0-7122 GCA_033549325.1 Bacillota bacterium
AATTTTGATTAAAATAATAGCAGACTCAACTTGTGATTTGAGTGATAAAATTTTAAAAAAATATAATATAGCAATTGTCCCTTTGAATATTATGATTAATGGTAAAAATTATAAAGACAGAGTTGATATAGAACCGGAAAAATTTTACCAAATGCTACCAAAACTAGAAAAATTACCAACAACTTCTATGCCGAGTCCTGGAGAATTTTCTAATGAGTATAAAATAGCTCAAGACCAAGGGTTTGATGAGATTTTATGTATATGTATGTCAAGTGGAACCAGCGGATCCTACCAATCTGCAGTAATCGCCCAAAAAAAATATTTAGAAGAAAATGATAATGTAAAAATTCATGTTGTTGATTCAAAATGTATGAGTCACGGTAGCGGATACCTTATTTTAAAAAGTTCTTTATTAAAAGAAAAAGGTGCTACCTTTGATGAATTGATAAATTTCAATGAAACATACAAAACTAATGTTAAACACTTTTTATCTGTTGATGATTTAAACAATCTTATTAAAAGTGGAAGACTAACAAATGTGAGTGCTATGATAGGTAAAATCCTTAGAGTAAAACCAATAATGTCAATGAGAAATGGAAAGGGAGCTATAGTAGCAAAAGTTAGAGGAACTAAGAAAGTATATGAACACTACATAAATGAGTTTAAGAAAAGAGTAGATGAAGAACTAACAGATTTTATAATTATTGGATATACTTCAGATTTATCCTATGCTGAAGAATTAAAGAAAAAATTAATTGAAAAAACCAACTTTTCTCAAACTATTTATATAATGCAGATGGGTGTTTCTGTAGGAACACATGTAGGTCTAAGAGGATTATCAATGTATTTCATTGAAAAGGGTCATAGACATGATGGACTTATATACAACCAAATGAATCAATTACTTGAAAAAAAGGATGAATTTTTAAAGATGATTAATAGAATGAAGAAACAATAAAAATCAAGCAGAAAAAATATTAGCATATGCCAAAAAAATGTTGTTTTTTTTATTCAAATATTTATAATTTAATGTTATAATTAATTTCTATTAGCATTTCTAACAAGTTTCATATCATGAATAATGGGAGCAATTTCTGTGCTCTAAATTCAAAATCATACTAATATAATTGAATAATGTTGTTAATGCCGAGGTATTAATAAAGGTAACAACTTTATTATAGATTGACAGAAAGGAATGATGTCATGGACTATATCCCCGTATTGCTAATCCTCATACCGGTAGTTGCTTCTATGGTAGTATACTTAACTTATAATAAATATGGAAATTATATTGTTTTCATAAGCCAAGGAACTATAACGATATTAGCTATTAAATTTTTTCGAATAAGTGAAGGTTTTAAGGAACCTGTATTTCTTAATCTTGGGAATTGGAATCAGACCGTAGGAATAGTATTAAAAAACGATAACCTGTCCTTTGCATTTATATCTTTAACGATAATAATGTGGTGGGCAGCTATATTTTACTGCTGGAAAATAAGAGGACAGGATTCTAAATTTATGTTCTTACTAATGTTTTTAGAAGGCATTTATTTAGGAATGCTGCAAACTAACGATATTTTCAATCTTTTTGTTTTTATAGAATTAACAACTATTGTATCAACAATCCTCATTTTATATAAAAGAGATGGTTTTTCTGTAAGAGCAGGATTATACTATTTATTATTTAATAGCGTAGGTATATTATTCTATTTACTGGGAATGGTTATGATATACAATCTTGTTGGAACTTTAAACATTGAACTACTTACGGAAGAATTAAAAAAGGTTGATAACATAAGATTTTTAACTATAAGTTATATATTTATTATGGCGGCAGTTGGAGTGAAATCAGCATTCTTTCCAGTTTTTAACTGGTTGCCAAAAGCTCATAGTGCAGCACCATCTTCTATTTCCGCTTTGTTATCAGGGTTGCTTGTTAAAGCTGGGTTATATGTATTTATTAGAATGAATCAAATGTATACAACCGTAAGTTTAGGTAATTTCTTTTTAGTTTTAGGATTTTTCTCCGCTTTGATTGGGGTTATGTTTGCATTAAGTCAAAAAGACATGAAGCAGATTCTTGCTTTTCACACGGTATCTCAAGTTGGAATAATGATGATAGGATTAAATTTAACAGATAAAACAAAGACAATTGGAGGCCTTATGCATATCTTCAATCATGCTTTTTTTAAATCACTTTTATTCTTAGGTGCTGGTGTAATTATTACTAGATATAATAAAAGGAAAGTTACTGAAATAAGAGGAGTATTTAAAAAAATGCCTCTAGTTTCTATTTTAATGATAATAGGAATGCTTTCAATTTCCGGGGCTCCTATGTTCAATGGATATGTAAGCAAGACTATAATAAAATATGGAATAAAGGGGAACATTATTGCAGAATATGCCTTCAGTATAATAAATTTAGGAACTATAATATCTTTTTTAAAGATGTCTCAGATATTTTTAAAGGATAACGAATATAGCAGAAAAATTACCGTAGCTAAAAAAGAAAGATTTATTAGTGTTAAAACAGCATTGGCAATACCCGGAGTATTTTGTATTATCTTAGGAATATTCTATACTCCTATAGTTAGTTATATATTTAATATTGATATATCCTATGTTCACAGCATGGAAATATCAAGTATGATAGGATATTTAATTAATGTAGGTATAGGATTTATAATATATAAGTTTATAATTGAGAAAGATTATAAATTCATAAAAGTAATAAGACATACTAATATTTCTTTCAGCACGTCAAACTATTTGCTCATTTTATATATTTTTATAATGATGATTTGGAAATGGTAAAAATTTTAGGAGGATTATTATGAGAAAAGAAAAAGATAAAATCAATGCAATTATTCTTGAGGTTACATCTTTATTGTTAGAATTAGGTGGGAAAGATATATGTATTCATGAAGAAGAGAAGGAAGATAAATACATAATCAAAATGTCAGTTTCTCATACACATATAAATAATGAAATAATAGAGAAATTAAACAAAACCTTAAACTCCGATAATGTTGGAGAGGTTGAAGGATACTACTGGGAGCTGTTGGGAAAAGGTAAAAATAGAGATAATCTATATATAATAGGTAGTTTAATTGATAAAGCAGAGATTAGATATCTGAATGATGATGAGCTTGAAATTATAATGCACAGAGAAAAGAGGTAGCACATGAGAAGATTTAGAAACAATTATAAACTTTTTATTATTTTAATGGGGTTTTGGCTTTTACTGAACATGAGTTTAAGACCTTTAAATCTAATTGCTGGTGCATTGATATGTTTGTTTGTAACTAAGTTTTCTGAAGGCATATTGTATAATCATAGAGGATTTGTTTTTAAGGCAATTGACGTAAAAGTTCTAATGCCTTATACATTTAATTTATTTAAAGAAATATATATATCTTCTTTTAGCTATATAAAGAGAATAATTAAAAAAGACTGTCAACCTTTCATCACTGAAATAGAACTCAAGGTTAAAGATCCTCTTATTATAGCTATTATTGCAAACTCTATTACCTTAACACCAGGTACCATAACCGTTAATGCTGACGGAAATAAATTAACTGTTTTATCACTAAAGGATTGCAAAGAAGGTCCAGAAACGGTGAGAAAAGAAATAAGAGAAAATTTTGAAAGATTTTTTATTTAACATAATTGGAAGGATGAAATTTATGATTTTAATTGTTACTATGTTTTTGCTGGTAGGAGCGATGTTGTTTTCCTTAATAAGATTAATAATTGGACCGACCATATGGGACAGATTACTGGCATTGAACCTTATTTCGGCAAAAACTATATTACTAATAGCTTTGTATGCTGTATATACGGAAAGACCTGTGCTGTTGGATATTTCTTTATCTGCAGGAATAATAGGGTTTTTGACAATTACATTATTTGCAAGATTTATTATAGCAGGAGGTAGATCTAATTGATAGGTAGGATTCTTTTGGTAATTTCATGGATTTACATATTTTTTGGAGTTTTAGGGATATTTAGATTCTCCAACATGTATTCTAGATTACTTACCAGCAGTAAAATCGACACAGTAGCTTCAATTACAGCTATAATTGCTCTTGTTTTTTACACGGGAATAGGAGAATACACTGTAAAATTAATATTAATTTTAGTTTTTATATTAATAACAGGTCCTATAAGTAATCATATTATAGTTAGATCAGCATATCTAAACGAAATACCTGTTAATGAGAAGGAGGTAAAGGGATGGAAACTGTAGTACTAGCAAATTTTATCCAGGTACTTCTAATTATTATAACAATAGCTTTAGTAGCAAATAAAAATAACACTGTAGTAGCTATTTTATTTTCGATTTCTTCTCTATTTCTAGCACTGCTTTACTTTTTTAACAAGGCGCCGGATGTTGCTCTTGCTGAGATTGCAGTAGGAAGTGCCATAATGCCTTTAATACTCATAATATCTATTTCAAAGCAGAAGGAGTATGTGGTTATAACCCACGTTAAAGATGATTTTATTAATTCTTTAACAGGTGAAGGTAGAAAAGTACTTCAAGATTTTGCGGATAATAACAATTTAGAATTAAAAATATATGATAGGGATATAGATAATATTAAGGGAATATTTCGAGAAAGAAATGTTGATTTAATAATTGATAGATCTGATGATAACAAGACTTATTATTTAAGAGGCAAAAAAAGTAGTTTGCTTATAAACAAACTTGAAAATAAGGTTAAGAATCTAGAAAATATAAAAATCATAAAAGAAGAAGAGGTAGAAACTAATGATTAAAAAAATAACTCTAATCGGTATGTTAATCTTTATGTTATTTGTGTTTTCCTCCAATATATTATGGTTAGAGGATAATATTGACACAACTACAAAAGACTATTATATAGAAAATTCATTATATGAAACTGGATCAAGAAATATAGTTACTGGTATTTATTTGGATTACAGGTTATTTGATTCTATTTTTGAAACTAGTCTATTACTGATTACAGTTTCAGGTGTTACCTTTATGTATAAAAAAGAAGATACGTCTCTATAGAGAGGAGTTAAAAAATGAAAAATTCACAAATATTAGTATGTATAAGTCGAGTACTTTTCCCATTTATTTTAGTATTTGGATTTTATGTAATTGTTAACGGACATCTAACTCCTGGTGGAGGATTTCAAGGGGGAGCTATTTTGGCAACGGCTATTCTAATAACATACTTTATAATACCTGAAAGAATTAATATTATAGATGGTTTAGTAAGGCTTGAAAAACATCTATTTCTATGGATAATAGTTGTAGGATCTTTGAGTCTAATTACTAAAGGAACTTTTTTTACAAATCCATTTCCAATACCAGCAGCAATTAGTCTTAAGAGGATATTTTTAGTTTTATTGAATTTTCTTATAGGTAGCAAAGTTGCAATTGGATTAATAGCAATATTTTCAAGTTTTATCGAAGAAGGAAGGAGTTAATATGAATCCAATACTATCATTTGTTATTATTTTAATTGGCTTATATGGAATGGTCACAAGTGAAAATATAATTAAATCTATCATATGCTTTAGTATAATTGAAACAGCTTTAATACTTTTGTTTTTAAATTTAGGGAATGTTGGACTAGGAGATATTCCAATAATAATTGACGGTATATCTAACATGGTTGATCCACTACCCCAAGCCTTAATGATTACAACCATTGTAATCGGTGCTTCTACTACTGCCCTTGCTTTTATGATAAGTATAAAGATCTTTCACTATTACGGGACTTTAGAATGGGACGAGCTATTAGAAAGAGAAGGTTAAAATGAATATAGATTTTATACCTGTTTTACTTATATTAATACCTATAATAATTGGTGTTATCATATATATAACTCACCATTATAAATTTAATATGCTTATTTTTTTAGCCCAAAGCATTGTTACAGGACTTGCTTTAAGATATTACTTATATTACGATAAGTTTTATGGGGAAGTATTTTTAAATCTTGGAAATTGGAGTGAAAAAATAAGCATTGTTTTAAAAAATGATTATCTATCTATGACTTTTATATTTTTAACTATTATAATGTGGTGGATGGTAATCATATACTCGTGGAAAGAAAGAAAAAGAGATTCTAAGTTTTACTTTTTCCTATTATTTCTCGAAGGAGTATTTTTTGGATTGCTTCAAACTAATGATATCTTTAATCTTTTCGTATTTATTGAAATCACAACAATTATTTCAACTATACTAATATTATATAAAATGAGTGGAGAGTCAGTGAGAGCTGGGCTTTACTATCTGCTTTTTAACAGCGTTGGGATAATGTTTTTTCTTATTGGAATGGCTTTTATATACTATTCGGAAGGAACTCTAAACATTAATATATTGACAGAAAGAATAAATATATTACAAGGGTTAAATTTAACTAATTTATCTTATATATCGATTATGGCTGCCGTAGGGGTGAAGTCTGCATTTTTCCCTGTGTACAACTGGCTTCCTAAAGCACATAGTGCAGCACCCTCCGTTATTTCCGCCTTGTTATCAGGATTATTAGTAAAAAGTGGTCTATATGTTTTTATAAGAATCAATTCAATGTATGGTCTGGAGACCTTTAGGGAGTTTTTTATAATATTAGGATTATTTACAGCTATATCTGGAGGAATTTTTGCTTTAAGTCAAAAAGATATTAAACAAATTTTAGCATTTAGTACAGTATCACAAATTGGAATAATAATGATAGGTTTGAATCAAGTGGATGGAAACATTATCGGGGGAATACTTCATATAATAAATCATGCTTTTTTCAAATCAATGTTATTTTTAAGTGCCGGTATAATAATTAAAACTTATAAAGAAAAGGATACGACTGTTATAAGAGGTATCTTACATGAATTACCATTAATTGGAATATTTATATTAGTAGGTTTTTTTTCAATATCAGGTATGCCTTTTTTTAACGGTTACATAAGCAAAAGCATTATAAAGTATGGCATTTATAGTGAGTTTGTTATCTATGCAATACATTTTATAGATATACTTACTATAACTTACTTTATGAGAATTTTACAAATCCTTAAAGAATCGAAAGAACTAAAAGTTAAATATAAAATTAAAAGCAGTGATAATTCAAAAATTCCAGTAGTAA
>JAWSUU010000136.1:0-6900 GCA_033549325.1 Bacillota bacterium
GTTCTGATGATGGGGCCTATTATGGTGTTAGCCTTTGGGTTGCCTATTACAATTTCCTCAGACCTCATGAACTTCATAAAAGAAAACGTCCTTTAAATGAGGTTGATATGCTTAAAAATGCTGATAACATGCCTGGTAAATGGCAATTATTAATTTATCTTGGTCAAAAGATTATTTTAGATGATGTTCATTCCCAAGGTTGTTGATACTTTTAGTTCTTGGGTTTAGAGCCACAGGTTATTTAGCCACCCCTTTAGGGGCTTGCCCTTTAAAGCATTTAAAAACAATGCTACAATGCTCAAAGCAGACGGTGAATCTTATCTGTTCTTGAGTTTTTTCGCCGTCGGTTTTTTCTTAATAGCATTGTTTTGTAATGCTCTCAAGGGTGGCGAAAACTAGATTAATAGTATATTTTGCAATTTCCTAGGTTCTTTTGTGACTATTTTTTTTGCTATGTTTTTCATATGCTACTTTACAGTATCTTTTTTTGCTATGTTTTTCATATGCTACTTTAAAGTATCTTTTTATATTATACCCAATTTTATAAAAAAAAGACACCCTTTTGGATGTCTTTGATTCTTATTCTTCGTCTTCTTCTGATTCCTCAGATTCATCATCGTCTTCGCTACCGATAAGAACTGGTTCTTCACCTGTTAATTCTTCTTCTAATTCATCTTCAGGCTCTTCGTCAATAGTTGTAACTGAAACTATCATTTCGTCTGGATCATTTAAGATTTCGATATCTTCTAAATCTTCTAAATCTGAAACATACATACTGTGACCTAATACTAACTCTGAAATATCAAGTTCGATTTGACGAGGGATTTTAGTACTTGGGCATCTAATTTCAACTTCGTCAAGTTGATGAACAACAGCACCTTCGATTTTTGAAATTTCTTTACCAACAAGTCTTATAGGTATAGTAACTTCAACCTTCTGTAAACGGTCGATATTATAGAACTCTAGGTGAAGTATGTTGTTAGTTATAGGATGCGTTTGAACATTTTTTAACATTGCAAAATAACTTTCTCCATCAAGTTCGATATCAACTATTGCATTACGTCCTTCGCTTCTCAATATCTCTTTGAATTCTTTAGTGTCAATTTGAATAGTTTTAACATCTATATCCTTACCATATAATACAGCAGGTATAGAGCCTTCGCTTCTAATTTTTTTAGAACGACTTGTACCTGTGTCATTTCTAAAAGTAGATTTAAGCTTCATATAATCTCTCTCCTTCTAATTAAATTGTAACAAATACTTGCATATATCAAATCAAGTGATTCATTATTTTCAAAAATAGCTAAAATAAATTTTAGCACAAATTTATCTAAAATACAAATATAAAATACACTTCTTTCATATTATAATGGTAAAATACTATTGTGTCAAAAAATACTTTGATATAGTTTCAAAAAGTTCTAAAATACAGGAGAATGAAAAGATGAAGAGTCCTTTTTAGAACTCTTAATGTTAAATAAAATTTATTTCCCAGGAAATATCTGCTACTTTCGAAATAGTAACATATACTGAGCAGTATTTAGCTGCTAAAGCAGCAGCTTTTTCTAAACCCAGATTGTTGCTGCTGTTTTTTATATCCAACTTAACTTTTACCCATTCTAGTGTTGTAGGAGGAGTATCTCTTTTTACACCTTCGATATGTATCTCTGCATGATCAAAATCTATTTTTTTCTTCTTAGCAACATCTAAAAAGGTAGAGTAATAGCAGGAACCCAAAGCCCCAAAAAGCATATCGTAAGGTTCTAAAGTGTCTTTCTCTATACCTACGGCAACGCTACCATTATTAGTTATAAGCTCACCTAAAAATTCGCTTCCAAATTTCATTTTTATTTCTTTTTTATTCATAAGCACCTCCGTTAATTATTATTAATATTATAGCAAAAAAATTGAATAATTAAAACATTTTATAAAATCTGTTATAATAAAAAAGAGGTGATTTTAATATGACTGATAAAGTAAAAAGAGAACTTGAACTATATATTAACTCTGAAAAAACTAAATACTACCCGAATTTTTTCAAATCTTTTAAAGGAGGATATGGAGAAGGAGATAAATTTATAGGCGTAACAGTTCCAAATCAGAGGAAAGTAGCTAAAAAATTTTACAAGGAAATATCATTAAAAGAAATCGAAAGTCTTTTAAAAGAAGAAATACATGAGTACAGACAGACTTCTTTATTTATGCTTACTTATAAATATGAAGATTCAAAAGATTTTGAAAATAAGAAGGAAATAGTGGATTTATACCTTAGAAATACTAATTATATTAATAACTGAGATTTAGTAGATTCTACGGCATATAAAATACTAGGAGATTTTTTATTAAATAGAGATAAGGATATATTATATGAATTATCAAATTCATATAATCTTTGGGAGCAGAGAATTTCAATTATTTCAACACTTGCTTTTATAAAAGTTGGTGAATATAAAGAAACTATAAAAATTAGCGAAAAATTATTAAATCACAATCACGACTTAATTCATAAAGCAGTAGGATGGATGCTTAGAGAAGTTGGTAAAATAGATTATGAAGTAGAATATAATTTCTTAAAAAAGCACTATAAAAAAATGCCAAGAACTATGTTAAGATACAGTATTGAAAAGTTTGACGAAAAAGTTAGACAGGATTTTTTGAAAGGTAGAATTTAGAATTTTACTAGTTGATTTAAATAATATATAATGTAAAGAAGAAATAAAAAAGTGGAGGTTAATTATGCAGTATAGAAAATTCGGAAAAACTGAAGAAGAAGTTTCAGTTTTAGGTTTTGGATGTATGAGATTTCAAACTAACAACAATGATCCAAAAGATATCAAAGAAGATATAGCTATAGAACAGATTCGATATTCAATAGACAAAGGTGTAAACTATATAGATACGGCTTATCCATATCATGGAAAGATGAGCGAGCCATTAGTGGGGAAAGCTTTACAAGACGGATATAGAGAAAAAGTAAAACTAGCAACTAAACTTCCTTCATGGCTTATAGAAAAAAGAGAAGATTTTGATATATATATGAAGGAGCAGCTTGAAAAACTTCAAACAGACTACATAGACTTTTATTTAGTTCATGCTTTTAATAAAGAAAGATGGGAAAATTTAAATAAACACAAGATGTTTGAATTTCTAGATCAGATAAAAAAAGATGGAAGAGCAAAGCATGTAGGTTTTTCCTTCCACGATGAGCTACCTTTATTTAAAGAAATAATAGATAGCTACGAATGGGATTTTTGTCAAATACAGTATAATTATTTAGACAAGGAATATCAAGCAGGAGAAGAAGGTCTTAACTATGCAGCGGATAAGGGCTTAGGTATAGTTGTAATGGAGCCGCTTAGAGGGGGAAAACTTACTAAAAAAGTTCCTGAAGATATAAGCAGCATATTTGAAAATTCTGAAAGAGACTGGACACCAGCACAGTGGGGATTCAAATTTGTTTGGAACAATCCTAAAGTGCATGTAGTACTAAGTGGGATGAATAGAATAGATCATATAAATGAAAATATTCAGACAGCTTCAGAAACTACTCCAAACTCATTAAAACCTGAGGATTTAGAAACACTTTCTAAGGCAGAAAAAATATACAACGAAAGAATAGTGGCAAACTGTACGGATTGTAAATACTGTATGCCTTGTCCTAACGGAGTAGACATACCTGCAAATATAGAAATGATTAATGAAGCGTATATGTTTGACGATATAGAAGGTCACAAAGAATCCTATGCTAAATTTATTGAAGATGATAAAAAAGCATCTAATTGTATAGAATGCGGGTTATGCGAACCTAAGTGCCCTCAACATATTAGTATTATGGCGGTAATGAAAAAAGTTGATAGAGAATTAGGATAAACAAAAATGGGACTAATGATATGAATCAGTCATAAGTCCCATTTTTTTATTATGAAAAAAAAGTTCTAATCATACTTCTATTAGATCGTAATCAAGACTACCTATACCAATTTTTTCACCATGGATAAGAGTTTCTCTTCCTTCAGAAAACAGTTTTTCCCTGGAAGAATTTTGCAGCAAATCCAAGGATGCCGCATCTAAAGCAAGAGGGTCGGTGGAGGCTACTACACCTACATTATCGGCAATTATATCCATTTTATGGCCAATGCAGTCGCATTTTTTTGTTATATTAATAATAAAGGATATATATATATTGTCCTTATTTAATGAAGCTGCATATGCATATTCAGCTAACTTTTCTCTGAAGTTATTAGTTTTCCAACTATTTACAATTGCACCTTCAGGGCATACCGCCATGCATCCGGCACAACCTATGCATTTTTTTCTTTTCAGAAAAGCTACTCCATCTTTTATGGAAATAGCATCTACATCGCAGTTTTCTACACAGATTCCGCAACCTATACACTTTGAAGTTTTGACTACCGGTGCTATTTCAGAATGTTGAGCCAACTTTCCACCACGAGAAGCAAAACCCATAGCCAGCTGTTTTAAAGCTCCTCCAAATCCAGCTACTTCATGACCTTTGAAATGACTTAAAACAATAAATTTATCGTAACGATTATATTCTTTTCCGATTTTACAGCTTTTAAAATAATCTTTATTTATCTCAACTTCAGTGTATTCATCACCTATATCTCCGTCGGCTATTACTATTGGTAATTGTGTAAATCCGTGTTCTTTAGCAAGCTTAATATGACTATCTCTTGTGGTTCTTTCTCCTCGGTAAAGGACATTTGTTTCTATATAAAAGGGTTCTGAATCTTTCGATTTAATATAATCTATAATTTGATTATATGTATAAGCAGGAGTAAAAGTTTTGTTACCCTTTTCTCCAAAATGAACCTTTACAGGCATCTTATTATTAAATTTATAATTTTCTTCTTTTACTATTATATCTAAAAGTTCTTTAGCGAAGTTTCCAAGCTTTTCATAATTTTCTGTGGATGTTTTCTTAAAATATACCTTAGTCATAAAATCTCCTTTTTTGAATTGCTAATTTAACATTTTATCATAAAGATAAATTTGTGCAAATTAATTACTTTGCTTAGATTTAAAAGCAAATAAATAGAATCCTAAAAACATGACAATACTTACCAGTATAAAAGTAAAAGTATAGCCCAAACTCTCTATAAATATACTACCCATAATAGGCAGTATTACGACTAAAATATTTAAAGTTCCTCTTACACCTAGATATACTGTTCTTTTATCTTCTGGTGCTATATCTAATAAATATGAATCAAAACCTATTCGTCTTCCACTTATTACAAAACCAACTAATAAAAACACAAAACTGTAAGCTTCAGGACCTATATTTGAAAGGAGTAAGGCTGATACAGGAATTAGCCCTCCGGTAAATACACAAACTTTGATTACGGATTTAGAGCCAAACCTCCTGGCTAAATATCCCCACAAAAAATTAGAAAAAACCGTACCGCTAATCTGAAATAGAAGATATCTTCCTATATAACTTTGATCTATATTAAATGTATCTCTAGCAAATACCATATAGAAAGGTAAAATCATTAAACTAAAACTTGCCATATTCTCAACAAGGATAAAGTTTGAATAATTTAAGTCTTTCTTTAATAAATCAGGGATTTCTTTCATATAATTAATTAGAGTATCTCCTTCTTTTTTTACTACAATAGAAGGAGGTTCTTTGATAAACCAAAAACCTAAAGAGGCAATTACAAGACCTACAAATCCTATAAAAAGAAGAAAAACATAGTTCATAGGATATTCTAAATTCCCTAATGAAAAAACTCTATTTACAATCATACCACCGGCAAAAGCAGCTGTACTCCCTATAAATTGCTTAGAAGAATAAAGAGTGCCTCTATCTTTACTGGTAAAAAGCTTTCCAATTAACTCCGAATAGGATAATCCGGCAAATCCTCCACTTATAGAAAAAATTAGTATTAAGAAGAAAAAACTAATAACAACAATGTTTGGACTATCCAATGCAAAAAGATATACAAACAGTGCCATACCTAAAAAAGATAGAGCTCTTAAATAAATACCTATTAATAAGAATTTTTTCTTGAATTCATATTTTTTCATATAGTGGCTAAAAACGGCATTGAATAATAAAGGAGCCCCCAGCATTATTGAATAAAGTAATCCAAATATAATTTTATATTCAGTTAAACTATCAACAAGGGAAGGAAAAACAGTATTGAAATCTATCATAGACATTGTTAAAGATAAAAACAAACCGTGCCATAGAAAATAAAAATAGAAAATTTTACTATTTGTATTCTTCATAGATATACCTCCTTAGGGTATGATTATAATATTAGATTATACCCTTTAATAAAAGATTTCAATAGTATTACGTAAATGTTACATAATTTATAGGGGGTTAGTGTAAAATAGTTGTTGGACAAAAGAACAAAAAAATATAGAGAATTGCACTCCATTTGATATAATGTAATAAACCAACCACAAAAATCAAAGGAGGAATTCTCTATGGATAATATTATACAATTAATTATGGAAAAAGTTAAGGGAGAAATTGAAGAAAATGTAATTAAAGCACTTGAAGGTGATGCTAAGCTAGATGAAATAGTAGATTCAGTAGGAGAAATGGTTAATGATATTGGAGTTAATACCCTTTTAGCAATAATAGAACAATTAAATGAAACCATCAAAGAATCCCCTGAAAGAAAAGGGAAATATCATGTTCATAAAAACGGTGCAGAAAGAACTTTAGTTACTAGGTTTGGAGAATTAGAATTTGAAAGAACATACTATAAAAATATATTAGAAGACAGATATGTTTACATGCTAGATGAACTTCTAGGTGTGAAAAAATATGAAAGAATAGAAGGAAATCTTAAGGCAGAAATACTAGAAAAAGCAGCAGATGTAAGTTATCAAAAAGCTGCAAAGCTATCAACGCCGGCT
>JAWSUU010000137.1:0-6847 GCA_033549325.1 Bacillota bacterium
GAAGGAGTTAACAACAAGATTAAGGTTCTAAAAAGAAATGCTTATGGTGTTAGAAATTTTGATAGATTTAGAAACAGGATTCTTCATATGATGAATTAATTTCTTTACATTGAGTTTATTTGAGATTTATTTAATATTATTTGTGGGTAATTATATTATTAGGTTAATTAAAAATCTGGATTGAAGTTTTTACGCTTCAATCCAGATTCATTACTCTTTTTTATGGGTTACCCCAACATTTGACAAAGAGCCAATAAAAAAAGAGAAACATTTAAAGATCCTAATGTTTCTCTTTTGATTTACCTTAGTATTATTTTATCCTTTTAATCCTAAAATTTTTCTGGTATCTTCTACTGTTGCAATTTCTCTACCGAATATTTCTCCTGCCTTTACAGCTCTTTTAACAAATTGAGCATTTGATTCTGCCAGTACTCCTTTTGAAAGGTATACATTATCTTCCATGCCTACTCTTACATGTCCTCCCATAGCTATAGTAGTATACAGTATTGGCATATGCTGAGCACCCACGCCAAATGCAGACCAAGTTGAATTTTTAGGAAGTAAATTTTTCATATATAAAAGATTGTCTACTGTGGCTGTTACTCCTCCAGGAGCTCCTAAACATATTTGAAAATGTCCCGGCTCTTTTATTATACCTTTATCAATATAATATAGAGCGTTATAAATCATACTTGGACCAAAACATTCTATTTCTGGTTTTATATTTTTTTCGATCATTACTTTCCCAAGTTTTTCTAAAAATCTTGGATGGTTTTCAAAAACTCCCCAGTGCATCCAGTTCATTGAACCGCAGTCAAAGGAAGCCATTTCCGGTTCTATAGCAATAAGATGTTCGAATCTCCTTTCATCTTCTGCACCTAATTCTCCTGAGGTTGTTAGGTTTAATATAATATCACATTTTTCCTTGATTTTTTCAACTGTCTCTACAAATAGATCCTTATCCATAGTTCCATCTTCTTTTTCATCTCTCATATGAATATGTGCAATGGATGCTCCTGCTTTATAACTTTGATAAACACTTTCAGCTATCTCATCAGGAGTTACCGGAACATTTGGATTATTCTTTTTTTTCGGCCAAGCTCCTGTTGTTGCAACGGTAATAATTAATTTTTCCATTATTATCCTCCTATTCTTCAATTATTGCCACCGGTCTAGTCCAACCAGCAGTTCCTCCTTTAAGTTTTACTGGAAAAACAGCAACTTTAAATCCGTAGTCAGGTAATTTATCTAAATTAGCTAGTTTTTCAATATGACAGTATTCATATTTTTTCCCTACAAGATGAGCTTCCCAAAGTACTGATTTATCTCCTGTTTCTTTAAATTTTTCTACTGCTTTACCAAAGGGTATATCCCAACCCCAGGCATCTATTCCCATGACTTTAATTCCCTTCTGACAAAGATACTCTGTTGCCTCTGCTGACATTCCAGCATGTATAGAAAAGTAATCTTCCTCATATAAATGTTTATCTGCATCCGTCCTTATTAGTACTATATTACCTTCTTTTAGTTTATATTTAATTCTTCTTAATTCATTTTCTATATCTTCTTTGGTAATGGCATATCCTGATGGTTTATCATGAAAATCTAAAACTACACCATCTCCATAGCACCATTCAAGGGGTATTTCATCTATTGATTTTGATTTTTTTCCTTCTGAGGTAGGGGCAAAATGAATTGGAGCATCTAGATGAGTACCAGTATGTTCACCTAGGGTCACAGAACCATTTGCCCAAAGTATTCCTTCAGGAAAGTCTTCTTTTTTTAAATTAAAAAATGATGCTGCCTGTCTGGCACCTTCTTCATGATATATCCTATCGAATTTAGCTTTTTCAGGCTCACAAGCTTCAGGATCTGTAGGTACCGCTAAGTCGATTATTCTTGTCATATTCCTCTCCTTTCTTTATTAACCAAAAGTCTTATTTACTAAATAAGGACCATGTCCGGTTAACACCTGTTTTTCTTTAAACATTGATTTTATTTTATATATCGATTTATACCAATCATAGTGATTGTAAACTAGACTTGATGGTGAAATATAATCCCAATCTTTTGGTGCAGGAGTTACTTTTATGATTTCGCCTTCCATAGTTTTTAATTCATCTAGGTATCCATAGGCTATGTGTCTCATATGTATTGTGTCTCCAGCTATCAAATATTTTCCATCTTTCGTATCTACTGTAATACACATACTTCCATCTGTATGTCCAGGAGTTAGCATGAATTTTAGTCCTTCTTCATATTCAACATCTCCAACGACCCTTTGACAATTTAATTTTTTCAAATCTTCAATTAAACTTTGATCAAAGTCTCCTCTTATCTTCATTGATGGTAATGGATCCAGTAATTCTTTCCATTCTCTATCTTGAAATACATGTACCGCATCTGGGAAAAGAGAGCAATTTCCTGCATGGTCATTGTGCAAATGAGTATATATGACTGTATCTATTTCTGATATGTCTACATTTATTCTTTCAAATTCCTTATATATATATTCTGCTCCACCATCTGCTGGCATTCCAGCCCAAGCTTTTCCGTCAACTATATATTTTTCGTTGATGCCATTATCTATTAAAATTTTTCTATCTCCATTTGTAATATAAAATCCTAAATAGGGTATCTGAATAATTATGTCTTGATCCAAGCCTGTTGTAATCATATTTTTAGGGCATTTTATCCAACCAAATACTAAGGGATATATTTTCCAGTGACTCATAGTTACCTCCTTAGAGGGCTATGTTACAGCCCTCTTATTTTTAAGCTAACAGTTCTTCTCCTGCTTTTATTGCACTTATACCTTTTTCAGTTAAATGAATTTTTCTTCTTAACAATCCACTTTCACTTAAGTAATCAAATTTAATGAGTTTAGAAACCATTACAGAAAATTTTAGTGATGATAATTCTTTCTCTTTCACATAATTTCTTATTCCTTCTTCTCCATCTTCAATTATCTTAAGAAGTTCTATTTCTTGAACTATTAGATTTTGTTCTGCTAATTTTTCTTCACTTTCATTTAACATTGGCAGTTTATTTTTGCCGGCTTCAGTAATTTTGAATTTATAAAAGTCTGAACCTTTATTAGAGAATCTGGCAATATATCTTTTTTGGTCTAATCCCTCTATTGCTTCATTACTTTTACTTGAGTCAACTCCAAGATAGTCAGTGATTTCTCCCATAGTGTCGTATCCTTTTCTTATTAGGTCAAGTATTTCTTTTTCCATATCATTTACTATAGAATCCGGTATTTCTCCTTCAGGTTCTACAGTCCAGCTACTTTCACCATAGTATTTTGGTTTTGTAGCTAAGCTTATTCCAGTTGTAAGAACAAGAGTTATTATAAGTCCGAAAACTCCCTGATGCATGTATTGAGATATTGACCAAACACCTGTAAGTACAAGTATAGTTACTATCATCATTGATCCAATACTTATTATAGCTCCCCAGAATGCTCCATCTTTAGTAATTCTAGGCCAGAATGCTCCGTAAAAAACTAATACGGCTGGTGGTCCAAGCCAAGCTGTGGCAAATGCAAATAGGTAAGTTGGCCCACCTGGATAAAATGATAAGAACCACACAAGTGCTCCTAATACTAACATTATTATTTTTGAAGGTTTCATTAATTCTTTTGGTGTTGCATTTGGTCTAAATAATCTTGCATATATATCTCTTACTGTAGTACTTGTAGCTCCCATGTGAGCTGTAGTAGCTGTAGATATAGATGAAGCTAATGCTCCCAAAAGTGCAAAACTTGCTACTCCTACCGGTACTACTCTCAAAGTAACTCCGAATGCCGCTGTAGGGGCTACCCCTCCTGCGAAAACTTCCGTCATGTTTGTTCCTGCATATATTCCAATCATATAAAGTATTGAATAGCTTAAAAACATAAGTAGTAAAGCTGCATATATATATGATTTTCTTGCTACTCTTTCACTTCTACATGTTGCAACTCTTAACCAGTAGTAATTATTACCCCATACTAAAAACATAGCAAAGAGTAAAAACATGGTTAGTACGCTAGGATATTTTAATGCAAATCCAGGCATTGAAGCTCCTGTAATACCAGAATCAAACAATCCTGAAGGACCTGGCCAATTTGCAATAGATGCGCTTAATCCTCCAAATCTTCCCATAAGTGAAAATAGTAACGTTGGTAATGCTATTAGGCCTATCAACATCTGCATGAAGTCTGTTAATGTAACTGCCCAAAATCCTCCTGCATAAGTAAATATTAAAAATAGTGCATATACAATTGACGTTGTTATTAAATAATTCCACTCTGTAAATCCAGATACTGTAATAGCCATAGATACAACGTTATTTGCAAGTATCCCTAAAAGTCCTAATACAGTTGTAATAGTAACTACAGTTCTAGTTCTACTATCAAATCTCATTTCAAGCCATTCCGGTAATGTCTGTGCTCCACATCTTCTAATGAATTTTGCAAATATAATACCGTACATCATCAGACCTGCAATAAGATAAGCAACTCCGAAGGCTAATCCTCCTTTTAATCCAAATAGTACTGTAAATCCCGGACACAATACTATTGATGTTCCTGCAAAACCTATGGCAGCAACTCCAAATACATTGATAATAAGACTTACTTCTCTTCCTGCCAGCAAGTAATCATCTGAATCATTAATCCATTTTCTAGTTACATATCCTCCGTAGAGTAATATTCCTGCAAATACTGCAAACATTATTATGAGGGTTCCGCTGATAGTCAATTAAATCACTCCTTTCAATTTTTTAAAAATATTTGAACTTTAAGTTTTAAGACGGAAATAATTTAAATTATTTAATTTGAGTGTTTTTTAATACTATTGCTATTCCTTGGCCGCCACCAATACACATAGTTGCCAAGCCGTACTTTTTGTTTAATCTTTTTAATTGATATGCTAATTTAGTAATAATTATAGCGCCTGTTGCACCTACCGGGTGTCCAATGGATATCCCACTGCCGTTAATATTGACTTTTTCCATATCAAGCTTTAGTTCTTTTATTACTGATAGTGATTGAGCAGCAAATGCTTCATTCAATTCTATTAAGTCAATATCTTCAATATTTAATCCAGCAATTTTAAGTGCTTTCCTTGTGGCTGGCACTGGACCTATGCCCATGATTTTAGGATCGCATCCTACAGAAGCATAGGATAGTATTTCTGCTAAGGGTTCTTTTTGGAAATTTTTCAAAGCTGATTCCGATACTACTAAAACGGCTGCTGCGCCATCGTTAATAGTTGAAGAATTTCCTGCTGTTACTGTTCCATTTTCTTTGAATACAGGCTTTAGTTTACTTAGTCCTTCTATGCTTGAATCAAATTTTATGCCTTCATCTTTATCTAAAACATAGGAGCCTTTTCTAGTTTCTATTTTTATCGGCATTAATTCCTCTTTAAATGCTCCTGTCTCTGCTGCTTCAATAGCTTTCTTTTGACTGTTGTAAGCAAATTCGTCCTGTTCTTCTCTAGAGATATTATATTTTTCTGCTAATCTTTCTGCAGTCAAACCCATACCTACTAGACCATCAGTTAAAGAATCACTTATAACTCCGTCTCCCATTCTATAACCAAATCGTGCATTTCTTAATAAATATGGACATCTTGTCATGTTTTCCATTCCAGCAGCTAAATATATACTTCCTTCTCCACCTTTGATTAAAGAAGATGCTAAGGTTACAGCTCTCATAGATGACCCACAATTTTTATTTATTGTAAATGATGGGATTTTAATTGGTATATCTGCTTTTAATGAGGCTTCTCTAGCAGGATTTCCTTTAGGATCGTACTGCATTATGTTTCCAACAATTACTTCATCAATTTCTTCTTTATTGACTTGTGACCTTTTAATACATTCTCTTAACACTTTAGCACCTAAATCCTGTGATAGAACATCCTTATATGAACCACCAAATTTACCTACCGGTAATCTTACAGCTTCTTGTATGTATATCCTGATATTAATACCTCCTTTCTTTATATTCCCGTCTTATCATTTATAAATGCAATTTATATGCCATGTTTTATAAACAAATAAAAGTCTAGTAATATCAAGCTTTTAAGCTTTTTTACTAGACTTTGCTAATATTAATGTTTGTTAACTTATGTTTACAGTTTGTCTTTCTTTTATCATATTATTTGCTTAATTTACATTGTTTTAAGTAATTGTGAAAACGTTTCTTTACGTAAACTTTTGTTTACAGTTTTAATAATCTTCAATTTGATATTTATCAATTTTTTTATATAATGCCGTACGTGATATTCCTAAATTTTTTGCAGCCTTTGTTTTATTATTACTGCAGTTTTCTAATGTTTGTATTATTGTTTTCTTCTCTAGATCTTCTTTCATTTCTTTTATTGATGAATCTTTATTGTCAGCAATTGATTCATTATAGTCAGCTTTTTTATTTTCGAAATATTCTTTAAAGTGTTCCCACTCTAGTATTTTACCCCAGGATTTATTCATACCTCTTTCAACTATATTTTGAAGTTCTCTAATATTTCCAGGCCAATCGTACTTTATTTCTACAAATCTATTTTTAGCTTCTTCTGAAATCCCAGGAACATTCATTCCCAACTGATAATTTAATTTATCGATTAAGTTTTCTACAATTAATGGTATATCTTCTTTTCTTTCTCTTAGAGGTGGTATTACTATTTTTAATACATTTAATCTGTAGAACAAATCCATTCTGAATTTTTTCTTTTGGACTAATTTTTCTAAGGAAAGGTTTGAAGCAGCTATAATTCTAATATCTACCGGTATGCTCTCTTTTCCTCCAACTCTCTCAATTTCTTTTTCTTGCAGGGCTCTTAAGAGTTTTGGTTGT
>JAWSUU010000138.1:0-6846 GCA_033549325.1 Bacillota bacterium
GTAATTCTCTATATTTTTTTGTTCTTTTGTCCAACAACTATTTTACACTAACTTTAAAATTTGACAAAAAAATTAGCCCTTTCAAGGCTTCTAGCAATTTCTTCTATGTTAAACTGTCAAAGAACCGTTTATATTGGTTTTTTTTGAAAACGATTGCAAAAATTACATTAATAATATAATATAGAATAAAAAACAACATTAAATATAAGATTTAAAGGTGGTGAATAATACATTAAAAAATGTTGTTTTTAAATAAACTAATAAAAAACTAGGAGGATAACATGGATTTTAGAACATTTTTATTATTTGGACAAGTAATTGTTTATTTTTTCTTTATGGTTTTAATAGGTTTAATAACAAAAAAATGGGTAAGCAACATATCAGACTTTTTTATTTCAGGACGTGAGGTAAGTTGGGTACCAATTGGTTTAGGATTAGCAGCAATAATGTTTAGTGGAGCGACACTCCCGGCAATAAGTGGACTGGCAATAACTCATGGATTATGGGTTGGCTCACTATATATGTGGGGATGGGCAGCAGGGATAGTTGTATTCGGAGTATGGTCTAAAGGTTTTGGACCAGCAATTAGAAGGAGCGGTGTTTATACTTTACCTGAATGGGCACAGATAAGATACGATGAAAAAACTAGAACTGTAGTTGCAATAGCTACTAGTATAGCGGCATTTGGAGCTTTATTTGCTCAGGTTGTAGGTTTAGGTGTCAACTTATCAGCTATAACTGGAATTCCTTATTGGGGAACCACTTTAATAATAACAGTATTATGTACTTTCTATATGTATGCTGGTGGATTCTGGGCATTATCTATATCTGACATGGCTCACATGGTAGTTATAATGTTAGCATTAACAGCAAGTGTTATATACTTAATAGCAACTTATGGAAGTCCTGTTGACGTATTTTCATCAATAGAAGGAGCTGATTGGAGAGTATTTTCATTCTTAGGAAAACTTGATTTTAGTTTAAGATTTCCTAGTGTCTGGTCACTATTATTTGGTTGGGTACTTACTATGTTTGGTGCTCAGTACTATTGGATGAGAGCTGTTGGAGCAAGAAGTGAAAAAGAAGTTAAAAAAGGATATTTATTATCAGCAATAATAACATTCTTATTTGGTTCTACTTTATTAGCTGGTTTTGGTCTTTATGCCATACATATATTTGGAGACGGAAATTTCAATCCAGGAGCAGCATTTGGATTAATAGTAGGAGTATTACCTCTAGGATTAGACGGATTTTTATTAGTAGCTATGACGGCTGCAGCTATGTCGACATTTAGTACAGCTCTAATAGGAGTTAGTTCACCGTTACTAAGGGATGTTTATCAAAGATTCTTAAAACCAAATGCCACATCTCAAGAATTAGTTCTTCCAAGTAGAATTATAACTCTACTTGTAGCTGTAATAGCTTGGGTAACAGCATTACTTTGGAAAGAAAGTGCTGCGTTAGCATTAGCTGCTCTTTGGGCTTTTTCAGTACCTACCGCAGTAGTTTTAATATTAGGACATTACAATAATAGAATTACTCCGCAAGCAGCATTTTATGGAGTTTCAATTGGAGTTATAGCAACAATAATTTGGTACTTTGCGCCTGGTAATCTTGCACAGTATGCACATGCAATGTGGGTAGCATTCTTCGTAACATTAATAGTTACAATAGTTGTAACATTCATGACTAAACCAAAATACTACGGTTTGGAAGACTTTAAACCAAAAGAACCAAGTAAGGCTGAAGGAATTGCACAAACAGCTATAACTTCATTCCAAACAGAAGAACATAAAAAAGCAATGCAAAATCTTATGAAACCAGCTATAGGAACTAAGAAGTGGAAGGAACGAGTTGAAAACAAGCATAATAGTTCTAAACCGATATCTCAAATCTTATTCCCTAATCTAATAGATCAATAGGAGGAAGAAATGAATTTAAATAAAAATGAAAAACGAATTTTAGGATATATTCGAGAAGGTAGAAATACTTTAGCGGACTTTACTGATAATTTAGGAGTTAGTGCACCTGAAGCTAACAATATAGCTGAAAAATTGGAAAAAGATGGTTTTATTGTTAAAAAATCTTATACAGGTCAAGAAAGATTTAATTTTTTATTAACGGATGAAGGGGTTGAAAAATTATCAGATTTAACAGAAGATGAAAAAGAACTTTTATCAAATGAAGGAATTAACATGAGTCAACTTAAAATTTTAAAACATACAAAAGAAAATCCAAATATAATAGCAGCACAAATTGCAGAAAAAATAGACATCCCGGCAATGGAACTAATTTCTGATTTAAGATACCTAGTAGATAGAGGAATGCTTAAAGAAAAAGGTATTTTAAGAAGAAAGGTTGAAATACTGCCAAAAGGAGAAGAAGTTATAACTAAATATCAAGACAGACTTTCTTAAGAAAGTCTGTCTACCAAAGAAAAAGGAGGAAAAGTTGTGAGAGATGAATTTAACGTAGTAGGAAAAAGTGTTAATAGGTCCGAAGCTCTTGCTAAAGCGACAGGAAGACTAAAATATACATCAGATTTAAAAACAGACGATATGCTTGTAGCAAAGGCTTTATTTGCTAAATATCCTCATGCAAATATTTTAAAAATTGACACATCAAAAGCAGAGCAACTAGAGGGAGTAGAAGCAGTAATGACAGCAAAAGATCTCCCGGGTAGAAATGGATACGGTATTTTGTTTCCAGATAAACCTGTTATTGCTGATAAAAAAGTTAGATACGAGGGAGACCCTGTAGCTATTGTCGCAGCAGTAAATGAAAAAATAGCAAAGCAGGCAATAAAACTTATTGAAGTGGAATATGAGGTTTTAAAAGCATATGATGATCCAAGAGAAGCTATGAAGGACGATGCTATACTCATACATGAAAATCACGGTGCTGCAGAAAAAGGAAATATATTAAATACAGTAAGACAAAATAAAGGTGATGTAGAAAAAGCCTTCGCAGAAGCGGATGTAATTATCGAAGATGTATACGAAACGCCAATGCTTGACCATACTTATTTAGAGCCGGATGTTTGTATAGCAGAATACGATCCTGTAAGTAGAGGATTAAATTTAATAAGTCCTCAGCAGGCTGTTTATGCTACTAAAAGAGTTTTAGCGCCTGTATTTGGATTACCTCATAGCAAGGTTAGAACACAATGCCCAGCTATTGGAGGAGGATTCGGTGGAAAAGAAGACTCTGTTTTAGATGTAGCTTCAGTTGCCGGAGTATTGGCATTAAAAACTAAAAAGACAGTTATATTTGAATTAACTAGAGAAGAGGTTTTTAGAGCAACAGGAAAAAGACATGCTACCTATATAAAACATAGAATAGCAGCCACAAAAGATGGTAAAATTATTGGTGTTGATTCAGAAACGGTACTTGACAAAGGTGCATACGTATCAATGGGTGGAGTTAATGCTCCTGCTTTTGCTGTTACAATGAGAACTGCAATGTATGCAGCGGGAACTTATGCAGTACCTAATGTTAGAGCAGTAAGTTACTCTGTATTTACAAATCATCCATATGGATGTGCTTTTAGAGGATTTGGAGTTCCACAGATTACATTTGCAATGGAAAGTCAAATATGTAATTTAGCTAGTGAATTAAAAATGGATCCAATCGAAATAAGAAAAATCAACATGGTTAAAGATGGCGACACAACAGGTTGGGGACAGGTAATGAAGGAAAGCAGAGGATTAGGACTTGGAGAATGTTTAGATAAGGTAAAAGAAAAAATGGATTGGGGTAAGCCATTCCATAGAGGAAACGGTCCTATAAAAGTAGGTAGAGGCGTAGGAGCATTTATATACGGTACTGGAATTCCTTTACTGTTTGAAGGTTCAATGGCTTATGTAATATTAGAAAATGACGGAACTGCAAGCGTTTCAGTATCTTCTACTGAAATGGGACAGGGACATATTACAGCTATGGCTCAAATTGCAGCTGAAACCCTAGGAATAAGATATGAAGATGTTGAAGTTAGTGTATCAGACTCAGGAAGATCACCAGATGCTGGACCTACAGTAGGATCAAGAGCTACAACATTAGTAGGAAATGCAGTGAAAGATGGTTGTACAAAAATTAAAAATAGAATCTTAGAATTTGCACAGGGACAATTTGGCGAAGACGAAAGAGATTTAGATGTAAAAGATGGTAAAGTTTACGTTGTAGGAAAACCTGAAATATTTAAACCATTAGCTGAGATAGCAAGTAAAGCTTTTGTTAGTCAGATACCTTTATCAGCAGTTGGAAATTGGTATCCACCACAACCTTCGTTTGATGAAGATGGTCAAGGGAACCCAATGCATGCATATACTTTTGGTGCTCACGGTATTGAACTTGAGGTTGATACTGAAACTGGAGACATTAATATACTTAAATCAGTTTTAGCAATTGACGTTGGTAAGGCGATTAACCCATCTACAGTTGAAGGACAAATGGAAGGTGGAGCATCAATGGGAATAGGTTGGGCTATTATGGAAGAAGAATTTATGAAGGATGGAGTAATGAAAAATGCATCATTCCATGATTTCTTAATTCCAACTACAAAGGATTTGCCTAGACTAGAGTCAGTAATAGTTGAACACAGTAATGAATTAGGTCCTTACGGAGCTAAAGGTGTAGGTGAACCACCACTAATTCCTGCAGCACCAGCAGTTAGAAATGCTATATTTGATGCTATAGGTATAAGAATGAATACTATTCCATTTACACCAGTTAGAGTAATGGAAGCTATAAAGAATAATGAAAAAAAAGAAGATTAGGAGGTGGAACAGATGAAATCTACAGAATTTTTTAAGCCAGAAACTTTAAAGGAAGCCGTTGATTTACTTAATAAGTATAAAGAAGAATCATTAATTGTTAACGGTGGAACAGATATAGTTGAAAAAATTGCAAAGGATGAAGTTGATCCTGGAGCGATAATATATATAAGTGATATTGAAGAATTAAGAAAAATTGAAGAGAAGGAAGACAGTGTAGTAATTGGAGGATCAGTTACCTATAGAGAAGTATTGGAATCTCCTTTCTGTCAAAAATTTCCAGGTTTAATACAGGCTGTTAAAGTAATCGGTAGCCCTCCAATAAGAGAGGTTGGTACTCCGGCTGGAAACATAGCTACATCAGCACCAGCACCGGATTGCAATGTAATGCTTATAGCTTTAGAAGCTGAATTAGTTTTAGCTAGTGTTGAAGGTGAAAGAAGAGTAAAAGTAGAAGATTTTTTCCGAGGCACATACAAGAATGTAATGAAACCAAATGAGATTATAAAAGAGATAAAAATACCTCTTCCTAAAGAAAATGCAAAAAGTGGATACCTAAGATTAGCAAGAAGAAAAGGACAGGACATTGCTAAAGTTCTTATAGGTGTTTCAATGGTTTCTGAAGGAGAAGTGTGTAAGGAAATTAAAATAGGATTAGGAGCATTAAATGCTTCACCTGTTAGAGTGTATAGTGTTGAAAAAGCACTAACAAGTAATAATATAGAAGAAACTCTTAAAGAAATTAGAAATGTATTCCCAGAAGAAGCTAATCCAAGGGAAAGTAGATTTAAAGAATGGAAGGAAACTGTATTAAATTCAGCAATAGAAAGAGCGATTATGTTAACACACGAAACTGTATAGGAGGTGAGTCTATTGTCTAGAAAAATTAAATTCAACCTAAATAATAAAGAAGTTGAAGTTGAAGTTGGAGAAAAAGAGATACTTGTTGATACTATTAGAAACAAACTTAAGCTTACAGGAACAAAAAAAGCTTGTGGAACAGGAGATTGTGGCACTTGTACAGTTTTGATTAATGGAAAAACAGTAAGATCTTGTATTACATTAATTGCTATGGTTGAAGGCAAAAATATTATAACTATAGAAGGGTTAGGTGATGAAGAAAATCCACACCCAATTCAACAGGCATATGTTGATGCAGGAGCTGTTCAATGTGGTTACTGTACACCGGGTATGGTAATGACTACAAAAGCTTTATTGGATGAAAATCCAGAACCGACTTATGAAGAAATTAAAGAGGCTCTGTCTGGTAATCTTTGCAGATGTACAGGATACGAAAAAATGTACGTAGCCGTAGAAAAAGCAGCAAAAATATTAAAAAATAAATAAAAATAAATAAAACGATAAATAAAACCTCCATCTAACAACTTTAGGACTGAGGTTTTATTTATATAAAAATAAATTCATGCTTAGAAGCATTAATAAAAGTGCTTCTAAACATATTATACGAGGAGAAATATAGTGAATTTAAAAGAAGAACTTTTAAAACAAAAAGAAAAATCTACAAAAGCTCTACCAGATGAGTTGAGGAATGCGGTTAAAGTAAGAATGGAAGAATTGAAAAAACAGGAAATAGAAAAAACTGCATTAAAAAAGGGAGATAAAATCCCAAACTTTACCTTACAAAGTTTTAGCGGTGGTAAAATTAATATTTATGATTTATTAAAAGAAAATTCTCAAATAGTACTTAATTTTTTTAGAGGGTCATGGTGTCCTTACTGCAACTTAGAACTTGTTGCATATAAAGAAATATATGAAGAGATAAAAGAGTGTGATGGAGATATAGTAGCTATATCCCCTGGATTACCAGAGGGTAAATTTAAAATTGAAGAAAATAATAACCTACCTTTTGAAGTTTTAAGAGACAAAGATAACAAAGTTGGTAAAGAATTTGGCTTAGTTTTTTCATTGGGTGAAGAGTTGGCAGCTAAATATAAAAAAGTTGGTATAGATCTTGAGGAAAACCAAGGGAATAAAAATTCAGAGATACCGGTTCCTGCTACATATATAGTTGATAAAGATGGTAAAATAGTTTTCTCATATGTGGATATAGATT
>JAWSUU010000139.1:0-2704 GCA_033549325.1 Bacillota bacterium
CTTTAAAGGATGAAGACGAAACTAAAGAAATTCCAATAATTTTCATAAGTGCCAAAAGTCAAAAGGAAGATATTAAAAAAGCATATGATTGTGGTGGATTGGACTATATAATAAAGCCCTTTAAACACTGTGAAATACAAGAAGTATTAGATAAATATATATAAATTCTAGGAGGTTATTATGAGTAAAAAAATACTTATAGTTGATGATGAAAAAAATATAAGAATGACACTGAAACACTGCTTAAGAGCAGAGAAATATGATCTTGATATTGCAATTAATGGAAATGAATCATTAACTAAGATTAAAAACAACGAATACGATCTGGTTTTATTAGATATTAAGATGCCCGGATTGTCAGGAATGGAAGTCTTAAAAAAAGTAAGGGAAAGAGGAAACAATACAAATATCATCATGATGACAGCCTATGGTACTATCGAAAGAGCTGTTGAGGCAATGAAATTGAATGCTATTGATTTTATAAGCAAGCCCTTTAGTCCTGAAGAGATAAGATCTATTGTAAAAGATGTATTAAGAAGAGAAGATTTAGTAGAAGATGACTTGGATAATTTTAAAGATATATTGCAATTTTCTAAAAAATGTATATTAAATAAAAAGTACGATAAAGCAAAAGAATATCTAAAAAAGGCAATTGTAATGGATGAAGAATCTCCTGAACCATACAATATGCTGGGTGTATTATATGAATATGAAAGAGATATAGATAATGCTCAAAAAAACTATCGTATTGCATTAGCTATAGATCCTTCCTATAAACCTGCTGACATAAATCTTGAAAGAACTGTTCAATTTAATTATAGTGAAAAGGGCATTAAACTAGATGAAGAAAGTTTAAATGAGGATGAAAAATAAATGGATATTAGTAAAAATAATGATGATTATATAATAATTGTAGGCTGTGGAAGATTAGGTTCACATTTAGCTAATCTTTTGTCAAAAGCAAGAAAAAGTGTAGTGGTCATAGATAAAGATGAAAAGGCATTTAGTCGATTATCGGATGAGTTTAGTGGTTTTACTATAGAAGCTGATGCTATAGAGATTGATACTTTAATAAAAGCTAAGATTGAACGAGCTGACGTAGTTGCTGCAACGACTAACGATGATAATACCAATATAATGATAGCACAAATAGCAAAGACAATATACGGAGTACCTAAGGTTATTGCAAGACTTTTTGAACCATCAAGGGAAAAAATTTATGAAGAATTGGAGGTTGAAACAATCTGTCCGACAACTCTATCGGCAATTGAATTTAAGTCTATCATTTTAAAAGAAGAGGAGAAATAGTATGAATATAATAATTGTAGGTGGAGGGAAAAAAATTCATTTTCTTACAAAATCTTTTGTCTCGAAAGGCTATAATGTAACTATTGTAAACGATGACTATGATTACTGTATAAAACTTGATAGAATGCATGATGCAAATATAGTCTACGGAGACGGGACGAAACCTTATATATTAGAGGATGCTGGTATCGCATATTGTCATATGATCATTGCATTAACTCCAAAAGACCCGGATAATCTTGTTATATGCCAAATAGCAGAGAAAATGTACGATGTAAGAAAGACATTTTCAATAGTGAACGATCCTCAAAACATCGAAATTTTTAAAAAACTCGGAATAGACACGGTTATAAGTACTTCAGATATTATTTCTGCATTAATAGAACAGAGGGTAACAATTGATGATATCAACAACTTAGTACCTATAGAAGAAGGAAAGATTTCAATTATGGAAGTAGAAATTAATTCAGATAATCCGATAATTGGAGAGGCTTTAAGTGATGTAAAACTACCGGAAGAATCAATAGTTGGCTGTATTATAAGAGGAAATTCTGCAGTTATACCGAGAGGTAATACAAAAATTATCGAAAGTGACAAATTAATTATTCTTTCTTTGCCGGAAATACAATCAGAAGTGTTAAAAGTTATAAGAGGAAGGATAGACTAATATGATTTTTTTGAGACAGCTGAAAAGAAGATACCAACTAATAATTGGTTATACCGGAACTATGACTATAGGTATAGGAATAATGCTTCTTATTCCGTTAATCACACTGTTTTTTTATAATAGTGAAGTTTATCAAGCTGTAAATTTTCTTATACCAGGAATCCTTTCCATAGTATTTGGATTCTTTTTAAGGAGTATTAATAAAAATAAAAGAGATGTATCACTAACTATTCAAGAAGGTGGAGTTATTGTAATTTTCACCTGGATTAATGCAGTAATATTTTCAGCATTACCTTTTATGTTATCTGGACAGTTGAATTTTACTCAAGCTGTATTTGAATCTGTCAGTGGTTGGACTACTACAGGTTTATCTGTAGTAGATGTAACAAAAACAGATAATATATTTTTATTCTGGAGAAGTTTAATGCAGTTTTTCGGAGGTGCTGGATTAGCGGTAATTATGCTTTCAGCAATAGTTGGACCACACGGATTAGGACTTTATAATGCAGAGGGAAGATCAGATAAACTTCTTCCCAATGTAAGAAAATCAACGAAACTGATAATGACTATATATTCTGGATATGTACTGGCAGGTATAATATTATATGTTTTATTTGGAATGCCTTGGTTTGATGCAATTAATCATTCAATGGCAGCATTATCTACTGGAGGTTTTTCCGTTAAACCCGGAAGTATAGGAGATTATAACAGCTTAAGTATAGAATTAAT
>JAWSUU010000139.1:2714-6678 GCA_033549325.1 Bacillota bacterium
AAGTTTTTAGGTACAATAAATTTTACTGCACATTATGTATTACTGAAAGGAGAAATTAAGAACTTTTTCAATATTGGAGAAATTAAATTTATGTTCTTTTTAGTAGCTATTATTACTCCAATTATTTCTTTTTTATCTCTTAACAAAATTTATGGAAATATAAGTGAAAGCATTAGAGTGGGAGCATTTGAAGTGGTTACAGCATTATCTACTACAGGATTTTCTATTGTAAATGGTTACAATAACTGGGAAGGTTTTTCAGTTTTTATATTAATTATACTTATGATTATAGGAGGAGGAGCAGGATCAACTGCGGGAGGTATTAAACAGTATCGAGTATATGTTATGATCAAATCCTTGATATGGAATATTAAGCAGTATCTACTTCCTAAAAATATAGTAAGAGAAAATTCGGTAAATAGACCGGAAGGAAAATACTATCTGAAAAAAAATCACATTATAGACATATCAAATTTCATTACTTTATACTTATTTATTTATGTTTTAGGTGTACTTATATTTTTATTTTATGGGTATCCATTACAGGATTCTATGTTTGAATTTGCCTCAAGCTTAGGTACCGTGGGTTTATCAATTGGGATAACATCTCCAGATGCTCCTACAGTAATCTTATGGACACAAACCATAGGGATGATATTAGGTAGACTTGAATTTTTCGTTATATTCTATTCGATACTAAAGATTGTTAAAGATGTAAAACTTTCAAGGATAGCCTTGAAGGAAGAATAAAAGAGAATATTAAAAAAGATACTTCTTGAATTGATAGGAGTCAGTTCAAATTGGGGTATCTTTTTTAATTATCTTATTCAACTACTATGCTGTATTTTTCTTTTTCTACAACCTCACCTATTAATGCATAAGGGGTAGGACTGTTTTTTAATTCATATAGGAGTTCTTGAGCCTTGTCTTTATCAACTGAGATCAAAAGTCCTCCAGAGGTTTGAGGATCGTACATACAGTCGGCTAATTCTTGAGGAACTTCCTCTGAAATACTAACAGAATCCTTTATATGGTTCATGTTTTTGTAAGCTCCACCAGGAATAATACCCATTTTTGCTAGAGAAAGAGCTTCTTCTATTATAGGGATTGATTTAGATTTGAGCTTGATAGTTACCTTGCTACCTACAGCCATTTCGTAAGCATGGCCTAATAAGCCGAAGCCTGTTACATCAGTGCAGCTGTTTACTCCTATCTTCATCATTGCATCTTTAGCAAATTTATTTAAAGTGGACATGGTTTTGACAGCTTCATTGTAGCTTTTTTCACCTACCATGCCGGATTTAATTCCGGTATTAATAACTCCCAAGCCTATAGGCTTGGTAAGGATTAACACATCTCCCACTTTAGCATTACAATTTGTTACTACATCAGATGGATGCATAAATCCGGTAACAGATAATCCAAACTTTGGTTCTTTATCATCTACAGTATGACCACCTACTACTAAAGCTCCTGCTTCTTTAACCTTATCGTGACCACCTTTTAGGATAGCTTTTATACTTTCCTTAGGTATATCATCGGAAAAGCATGTAATATTTAATGCAAGCCTTGGATCAGCACCCATAGCATAAATATCGCTTAGAGAATTTGCCGCAGCAATCTTTCCATATACATAAGGATCATCAACCACTGGAGTAAAAAAGTCTAAAGTTTGAACAATAGCTATATCATCAGTAATTTTATATACTGAAGCATCATCTGAAGTTTCTATACCAACGAGCAGATTTTCGTCGGTATCTTGTGTTAAATGACACAAAACTTGTGCCAGGACATCAGGTCCTATTTTAGCAGCTCATCCTGAGCTTTTAGTCATTTGAGTTAGTCGTACTTGTTCTAGAGTCACTTCTTCCTCCTTACACACTAAATTTTAATTCCAGGCCAATCTTTTAAAAAGTCTTTGAAAGATTCAACTACTGGTGATAATGTTCTGTTTTTGCAATAAACGAAGTAAAAACTACGTTTTAGTTCCAAGTCCTTAATTTTATAGGATTTTATTAATTCCAGCTCAATTTCATTTTTTACAGCGATTTTTGAAATTAAACTAATGCCTAAGTCTAATTCAATCATTTTTTTAATCATTTCATTACTGTCGATTAATGATGTAATATTCAGATCATCCAATTTGATGCCCTTATTAGAAAGACATTTTTCTACTAATAATCTGGTTCCGGAGCCTTCTTTTCTAAATATGAACTTCTTAGTGAAAAGGACTTCAATATCTAAAGGTTCATCAGATGGCCAGGGATAGTTTTCGTTGTTAGGAACAGCTAAAACAAGCTCATCTTGGTAAAAATTTATATATTCTAATACATCAGAAGTATATTTAGCACCAACTATACCGAAATTGTTTTTGCCTTGTAAGATATCTTCGACAACATCCTTAGAATTTTTATGAGTTATAGTAAAAGTTACTTGAGGATGAATTTTTGAAAAATCTTTAATTATATAGGGAAGTATATACTGCTCTGGAATAGAACTGGCACTTATTTCAATTTCCCCTTCTATTTTGCCGGATTGTCTTATTAAATTATACTTTGCTTTATCTCTGGTATTAATAAGCTCAAGGGCATACTTGTAGAAATCTTTCCCGGCTTTAGTTAGTGTTATAGTCTTACTTTTTCTATCTATGAGAGTAGTTTTCAACTCTCTTTCTAGATTTTGAATATTATTACTAACCGTTGGTTGTGTAAGATATAATTCCTTTGCAGCTTTAGAAAAACTTTTGTGCTTTACTACACTTAAAAAACTTTCTAATTGATTAAATTCCAAAATATTACCTTCCTTATTAATTATTTATAAATAATGTTATTTATAGAGTTTATTGTATATTCAATTTCCTCTAGTGTATTAAAGTGACTTATACCAAATCTTAAAGTACCTCTAGGGAAAGTACCTAAGGTCTTATGAGCCAACGGGGCACAGTGCATGCCGCATCTTGTCATAATGCCGAAATTTTTACTCAACTCATGGGATATAATACCGTTATCATTATTTGTAAAATCTAAAGACAGTATTCCTGTTCTTTTTTCAAGGATTTTCTTTCCTATTATTTCGATGTTTTCTATATTATATATACCCTGTATAAATTTATCAAGAAGCTTAAGTTCTTTCTCTCTTATACTATCTAAACCTTTCATACAGTGTATTTTCAGCTTCATATGAAGCACTGAAGGCACCTCTATTAACATTTGTTCCTACATTTAAAATATAGTCGGACATACTTTGGGCTACCCCTGGTGCTTTAGGAAAAGAGGTGGCACCGTTATCTAAACATACATAATTCATAAAAGCTCCTCTTTAGAATTTAACCTATAATATGTTAATAAATTAATTATAGTAGTTTAATTGCTATTTAACAACAAGTATAGGTATTTCTTATGATTCAAAGTCCAACTATTAATACTAGCTATTGTATTTTAAAATGGCAAATTGTTAAATTAATAACATAATTATTGCATCGTAGGAGGAAAATAATGGAAGGGAAGAAATGAATAATACTTATAGGAGGAATTATAGGGATAAATAACTATTACTTGGTTTCATATCAATTATAGTATTTAGCTTTATAGGAAATTTAATTTTTGGATTCTTTAATCTTGGATTTGAAGGACAGCCTATAGCTCATACCGATGGACTTTGGAACTTTTTAGGAATGTCCCTTGTAGGATGGGGTTCAGTACTTTTAGGAGAATTTCCAATAAGACAGCTTATTTTATCAGGTGAAGGAAATACAGATTCTGTAGTTTCAATAATGGGTCTTTTAGTTGGGGCAGGAATTGCTCATAACTTTGGACTTGCAGCAAGCCCAGCAGGAGTACCTTTAAACGGCAAAATTGCAGCAATTATATGCTTTCTATTTTTAGGAGCTGTGTCATATTTTAATTCAGATGATTTAGCAAAAAAATAAGTTTATGAAGAGATGATTTTATGAAAAAAATGGAAT
>JAWSUU010000140.1:0-6634 GCA_033549325.1 Bacillota bacterium
TTTGTCTTTTTATTAATTATGTAATTATCAAAAAGCTCTTTTCAATAAAGATATTATAAATATAATAATAAAAATAAAAAATATTATTTTTGCAATACCGGCAGCCGCCCCAGCAATACCACCAAATCCAAGTAATCCAGCTATTAAAGCTATTACCAGAAATATAATAGTATATCTAAGCATAATAAAACCTCCTTTAAAGCTCTTTATTTATTAATACCCATTTAATCATGTTATAGACATTTACTGTTTCCTTATATAATTATATATCTGTACTAATATTTATGTTATAATATTTTTGTATAATCGAAAAATAAATTGGGGGAAAGTATGAAGAATAATATTAAAAATTTAAATGTAGCTTTAACTTATAATTTAAAAAAGAATGAAGTTACCAATAATTTCGATGATGAAGCTGAGTTAGATGATATTGACACTGTAAATAATATAAAAAAAGCTTTAGAAAAATACGGATGTAATGTAATTTTATTAGAAGCTACAGGAGAAATAATCAAAAAAATTCAAGACAAAAAAATTGATATAGTATTTAATTTTGCAGAAGGTCTAAAAGGAAGAGGTAGGGAAGCTCAAATGCCAGCCTTATTTAATATGTTAGGTATTCCATTTACGGGATCAGATGAAACTACTTTAGGAGTGGGTTTGGATAAAGCTTTATCTAAAAGAGTAGTAGCATCCGAAGGAATAAAAACGCCTAAATTTCAATTGTTTTTTAATGGAAAAGAAAAACTAAAGAAAAACCTGAAATTTCCTCTTATTGTAAAGCCTAATGCTCAAGGATCTAGTAAAGGTATAATAGATAAGTCTGTAGCTAAATCTGAAGAAGAACTTTATATTTTGGTTAATAGAATTATTGAAAATTACAAAGAACCTGTACTAGTAGAAGAGTATATTGAAGGTAGAGAATTCACTATAGGATTGCTTGGCAATGAAGACGAAATAGAGGTCCTGCCTATAATGGAAATAATATTTGATAAATCTAAAGATACAGGATTTTATAGCTATAATGTAAAAAAAGATTCAGAAACCAAGACTACCTTTACATGCCCAGCTAATCTAACATCAAAAGAAGAAAAAAATATAAAGAATTTCGCATTAAAAATATTTAAAGTTTTAGAATGTAAAGATGTTGCTAGGATAGATTTAAGAGTTTCTAACAAAGACAATAACCCGTATTTTATAGAAATTAATCCTTTGCCTGGTCTAATAGATGGATTTAGTGATCTAACACTAATATGGAAAAGCATGGGTAACAATTATGAGGATTTAATAAAAAGGATATTAAACGAAGCATTGAAAAGATATAATATGGATAGTATATAATTTAAAATAAAAATTTAAATTTTTAATTCCTCAATTGATAAAGCACCGTATTTATCCATGTCATCTACGATTTCACTAAAAACAGTTCTTCTAAATTCTTCTACTTCTACCCATCTAAAATCGCTATGTTCATGGGAAAGTATAACTTTGTCATTTTTAGGTTCACAGAGATACACTATTATTACTACTTTACCTAAAATTTCTGTATTATGATCCGTAGCATATAATATTTTTTTTATTTCGATATCTATATTGGTTTCTTCTTTTACTTCTCTAGTCAGGCATTCTTCAAGAGATTCCTCTAGTTCAAGTTTGCCTCCTGTCATTTCCCATTTACCAGGGGCTACCTTTTGTTTTGGATGCCGCTTTAAAATAAGTATCTTATTATTTTTTAATACCATAGCTTTTATTATTACTCTAATCATTAAAAAAACCTCTTTTCAATTTTTTTATAATATATATTATATTCTTTATTAAATATCTTTACAAATATATATATAGTTCCTACTAATTATATATGTGAATCTAAATCCTTTTCAGTTATATAAAAATTATTTAGATAATATGATATAATATAAAAATAAATACAAATTTATCAAATAAGAGAGGAGTAGATGATTTAATATGAATGAAGTTGTAATTGTAAGTACAGCAAGAACGCCCGTGGGAGATTTTATGGGTTCTTTAAAAAGTTTAAGTGGTGTTGATTTAGGGCTTATTGCAACCAAAGGTGCTTTGGAAAGAGGAAATATTAGTCCAAATGTTATTGAAGAAGTAGCTGCTGGTTGTATTTATAAAAATGGTCAAAAGGGTAACCCTGCAAGACAGATCCAAATCAAATCAGGAATGCCATCAAAAGGGTGGGCTTATACTTTAGATCAACAGTGTGCCTCAGGAATGAAGGCCTTCGAATTAATTTATCAGTCTTTAGCACTTGGCAAAATATCATCTGGACTGGCTATCGGTATGGAAAGTATGACAAATACTCCATATTTACTACTAAAAGGAAGACAGGGGTATAGAATGGGAGACGGTAAATTAATCGACAGTATGCTTTACGACGGTCTCGTATGTGCTATGGAAGGTTATCATATGGGTATAACTGCGGAAAACCTTGCTAAAAAGTATAATATATCTAGAGAAGAGCAGGATGAGTTGGCTCTATTAAGTCACCAAAGAGCTACAAAAGCTCAAAAAAATAATTTGTTCAAAAATGAAATCGTACCTGTTGAAATTAAAAATAGAAAAGGTACTGTAGTAGTGGACAAGGATGAACATCCAAAAGATGATCTTACTCTAGAAAAATTAGCTTCTTTAAGACCAGCATTTGATAGAGAAGGTACTGTAACAGCCGGTAATGCTTCAAGTATTAATGACGGTGCCGCTGCTATTGTTATGATGACTGCTGAAAAAGCTAAGGAATTAGAATTAAAACCCCTTGCAAAAGTTTTAACTACGTCAAATTATGGTGTTGATCCAAGTATTATGGGAATTGGTCCTGCTTATGCAATTCCTAAGTCAATAAAAGATGCTGGATTGACAGCTGACGATATAGACTATTATGAAATTAATGAAGCTTTTGCTGCTCAGTTTTTAGCAGTAAATAGAGAATTAAATATAAGCATGGATAAAGTCAATGTAAACGGTTCTGGTATTAGTTTAGGTCATCCTGTAGGATGTACCGGCGCTAGAATAATACAGGCACTCATATTTGAACTTAAAAGAAGAAAAGAAAAATACGGTGTTGCTTCTTTATGTGTAGGTGGAGGACCCTCAATGAGTGTTGTAATAGAAAACATGGAATAAATTTATCATGTAGTTTAAATAATTTCTATTAAAAACTGCACTTAACTAAAATATCATAGTTAAGTGCAGTTTCAATTATCATAATTATTTATAGTCGTAAAATCCTTTACCGGTTTTACGTCCCAACAAATTACCTCTCACCATCTTTCTTAAAAGAGGATGTGCTCTGTACTTTGAATCACCAAATTCATCATATAAAACTTCCATTATAGCCAAACATACATCATTCCCGATTAAATCCGCTAAAGCTAGTGGCCCTATTGGGTGGTTTGCTCCAAGTTTCATAGCTTCATCTATATCCTCAGCTGAAGCAACTCCATCAGCTAAAATACCTACTGCTTCATTTATCATTGGAACCAGTATTCTATTAACCACAAATCCAGGTGCTTCTTCAACTTCTACAGGTGTTTTCCCTAATTTTTTAGAAATATCGATTATTTTCTTTTTAGTTTCTTCAGAAGTTGCTATTCCTTTTATTACTTCTACCAATTTCATTACAGGTACTGGATTAAAGAAATGCATACCTATAACTTTATCCGGTCTCATGGTAGCAGCAGCAATTTCAGTTATTGAAAGAGATGAAGTGTTGGTTGCAAGTATTGCTTCCGGTTTACATATTTCATCCAGTTCAGCAAATATTTTTTTCTTTATATCCATTTTTTCAACTGCCGCTTCAACTACTAAGTCAACATCTTCAGCGTATTTAATATCTGTTGTTCCGGAAATTTTTTCAAGAATTTCTGTTTTTTCTTCTTCCGTTAGCCTTTCCTTCTTGACACTTCTGCTTAAATTTTTATCTATTCCTGCTATACCTTTTTTTACATATTCATCATCAAGATCTCTAATGATTACTTCATGACCTGATTGAGCAAAAGCTTGAGCTATTCCAGAACCCATTGTACCTGCACCTAAAACTAAAACTTTCATTTGTTCCTCCTTTTTATTTGAGTTATTTATTTTTAAATTCAGCTTTTCTTTTTTCTGTAAAAGCCTTCATTCCTTCTTTTTGATCTTCAGTAGCAAAACACATGCTAAATAGGTTAATTTCTATATCTAAAGCAGTATCTATATCTGTTTCTATTCCTCTATTTATAGCATTCTTTGAAAATCTTACAGCTATTTGACCTTTTGTTGCTATCTTCTCAGCCATATTAACTGCTTCATTCATTAATTCTTCTTGAGGAACAACCTTATTTACAAGACCTATATTTTCAGCTTCATGAGCACTAATAGTATCTGCTGTAAATATTAATTCTTTTGCTTTAGCAGGACCAACTAATCTAGCTAATCTTTGAGTTCCTCCGAATCCAGGTGTTATTCCAAGACCTACTTCAGGTTGACCAAATTTAGCTTTTTCACCTGCTAATCTAATATCACAACTCATGGCAAGTTCACAACCTCCGCCAAGAGCATAACCATTAACAGCTGAAATAGATGGTTTTTCCAGCAATTCAAGCTTTCTAAAAACCTTATGTCCAAGTTGAGCAAATTTCTTGCCCTCTATAAGATCTTTATCTTTCATTTCCCCAATATCTGCTCCGGCAATGAAAGCCTTTCCTTCTCCGGTAAATATCACAACAAAGATTTCATCGTCTTTTTCAATTTCTTCCAAAACCTTATCCAGTTCTTCCAACACTTCTGTATTCAGTGCATTTAAGGCTTTTGGTCTGTTGAAACTTACCTTGCAAATATTATCTGATTTCTCCACTATCATGTTTTTATAATCCATTTTGTCCTCCTTTCATACTGATCAGAATTTTTTATTTAAAATCTTTTAGTTATAATTTTAACTATAAACTATTTTAGCACTTATTCCTTTATTTATCAAGGATTAGGGGGTTTTAAAAGGCTTTATAAAATCTTTATAAATAATTATTGGAAATGATAAGTTAATAAAAAATTAGTGAAAAAATAAGAATATATGTTATTATATTAATAATTACAGGGAGGTAGGAATTATGAAGTATACTATACAAGAAAAAGTTTTTAAATTAAATCCCGAAATTAAATTTGGGATATTAATCGGTAAAAATATGGAAGTTACAAAAACAACTTTTGAAGATGGAAAAAGGTTAAGAAATGCTGAAGAAGAGTTAAGAGAAAATGTTGTCCCAGATAATATAAGAGAGTTAAGGAATATTTCTCTATACAGAGATGTAATGAAGGAAGCTGGAATAAATCCAAATAAATATCCGGCTTCTATTGAAGCAATGTTTAAAAGAATTCTAAAAGGTAATGATTTGCCCCTGATAAATTCTCTCGTAGATTTATGCAATGCTGTATCTATAGAAAATATTTTATCTTTAGGAGGACATGACCTTGATGATATAGAGGATGATCTAGAGGTTAGATTCAGTAAAGAAGGAGATAAGTTTTTACCCTTTAGTTCTAAAGAATTTGAAGAGGTAGAAGAAGGAGAACTTGTTTTTACAAGTGGCGATAAAATTCAAACTAGAAAATGGGTTTGGAGACAAAGCGAATTAGGAAAGATAACACAAGATAGCAGTAATATTTTCTTTCAATTAGTAGGCTTTGGAAATGATCCTTCTCTTAAAAAGGCTATGAATGACATTGAAGATTTAATAATAAATAGATTTAATGGAACCTGCGAAAAATTTTTAGTTGATATAAACAATAATTCTATAGAATTTTATAAATAATATAATTTTGACTTATGCTATTATAACCCCGACTTATTTAAAAATATCGGGGTTATTTTAAATATCAATAAGCTAAATTTTTTATTATTTCAACTACTGTCTCAACTGCTAAAGCTATATCTTCTGTAGTTGCAAATTCTTCTGGAGTATGGCTTCTTCCATCTTTGCAAGGAATAAATATAAGTCCTGAAGGAAATTTTTCTGCAAAAATCTGTGCATCATGACCTGCTCCACTGTTCATTCTAAGATACGGTATATTAAGATTTCTTACTGATTTTTCACTTATCTTAGCCAATTCTTCATCTAGTTTTACAGGTACCTCTTCTGCTTCTGTTCTTATTTCTATTTCTAAGTCGTACTCTTTTAAGGATTTTATTTCCTCTTTAACTTTTTTAGTTATTTCTTTTATTTTTTCTGGAACAATATCTCTAATATCTATAGAAAATCTTACCTCTTTCGGTACAACATTTGAAGAACCCGGCAGCACTTTCATCATGCCAACAGTAGCTGTTCCAGTTCCTGAAATCCTTGATACTATTTTAGGTATTTCATAAATTACCTTAGATGCACCTACTAATGCATCTTTTCTTAAATTCATAGGAGTAGTTCCTGCGTGGTCCTCCCTACCTTTTACTGAAACTTCCAAGACATTTAAGCCTGTAACTTTTTCTACAATTCCAATTTTTTTATTATTTGTATTTAGTACTGGTCCCTGCTCTATGTGTACTTCTAGATAGGCTTTTATATCATCTCTAATTGCCTCATGTGCTTTGTCTGGATTGTACCCAAATCTGTCCATAGCATCTCTTAAGCTTATTCCATCTTCA
>JAWSUU010000141.1:0-6629 GCA_033549325.1 Bacillota bacterium
GGTAGTACTAAATCAAAGGATGTTCTTTTTGAATACATTACACATCCCGGCAATCCTATTATTGGGATATCTTCAAGATATGCTAACAACAGCATAGCGCCTGGAAGAGAAGGCGCACCATAAGTTACTAATTCTCCCCCCAAAATCTTTATAGCAGATGGTGTCAAATCATCTGGATCTACAGACATACCTCCTGTACAAAATATTAAATTGAAGCCTTCGTCTAAAAAGTTTTTAATTTCTTTTTTTATTGCTTCCTGATCATCTTATACGATTTTCTGAGCAACTTCATAATCTCCATACTCTTTAAGTTTCTTTCTCAATACTGGACCAAAGGCATCCTTAATTCTACCGTTATAAACCTCCGTTCCTGTTGTGACTATACCTACCTTAAACTCTTTATAGGGTTTTATTTCCAGGAGAGTCTTTCCCCTTACTTCGTCTTCCAGCTGCTTTATTTGTTTTTCATCTATAATCAAAGGTATTACTCGAGTTGATGCAATCAATTCCCCCTTTTTTACCGGTATGTTGTCGTGTATTGTAGAAAAAATTATTTCTCCTATACTGTTAATTTTTTCCAAAAGATCTACATCTATCTTTAAAAGTCCTTCTATTTTAGAAATGAAATTTATCTTTCCTTCTCTTGCCTCAGAATAGCTAAAGTTTTCATCATTAGCTACTGCTTTGAGTATTCTATCTGCAGCTTCATTTTCATGAAGCATACCTTCCTTTTTTTCATAAATATATATATTTTCTTTCCCAAGAGATTTTAATACTTCAATATCTTCTTCTTTTATTATGTGACCTTTTCTGAAAGGAGTATCTTTAACTACTCCTGGAATTATTCTCGTAATATCGTGTGACAAAACATGTCCTACTGCTTCTTCAACTTTTATTGTTTTCATTCTATTATCCTCTTTCATTCTCTATCAATTTCGTAGTGAAGTACTGCTTCTAAAACTCCCCCGCCTATTGATTTAGCTTTATCTGATATTGTTATGCAATTTCTAATATTTTTTCTCGGATCTATATCTCCAATCTTCATATCCTTATGAACTTTTGAATCAGGTTGTATCATTCCTCTGACTACTCCTGAAATTTTTGCTTCTACATTATGCCCATCGACCTTAGCTAATATATCTCCTTTTTGCACAATAGATGTTATATCTTTTATTACCTGGATTTTTCCATTTGCAGGAGAATAAATTACTCTTTCCGTTGTAAAGCCCATGGTACTTCCCGGCTTGCCTGTGTTTCTTTCAGCCTTACCCTTGTATATCACAGATCCCAGATAGTGCCCTCTGTTTGTTTCTATGACTATATCTACATCTTCTTTCGCTGTAAACCCGGGACCTAAACCTATTACTAAATCAGCCATATCTTTTTTTGTTCCCATATTTTTCTTTGCAAGTATACTGTCTACAACTATCCTTGGCTTTAATTTTTTTATCATATTTCCTTCTGGATCTACAACTACGGGTATTTTATAATCTTTATGAGCAAGTTCTATATCTTTAATATCACTACATAGTACAGCTTTTACCCCTTCTATCTCAATCTCTTTATCATATACGCATTGAGAAAAAGATACTATTCTTCGGATAGAAGTCGGTTTTTCTATTTCCAATACTACTACCTTATATCCTGATTTATATAATCTATATATAGTACCTGAGGCTATATCTCCTCCACCCCTTACTACTATTAGATCTCTATATTTCATATTTTACCTCAAAATTATCTCTTAAACTTTTTCCCGTGGATTCGCTTTTTACCTTTAGTATTTCTGCTACAATACTCAGTGCAATTTCTTCAGGAGTTTCTGTACCTATATCCAATCCTATGGGAGCATAAATTCTACCTATTTTATCTTTGTATCCATTTTGAGCCAATCTTTTAAAAGTAGTTGCTACCTTTTTCTTGCTACCTATCATTCCAATATAAGAAACATCTGTTTCTAATACTTTCTCTATGCACTCATAGTCATGCTCATGACCTCTTGTGGCTACAATAACTATGTATTTCTCATCTAATTTTAATTCTTCAATTCCTTCTATAAAATCCTTATTTATGATTTTGAATGCATTAGGGAATCTATTTTCATTTGCAATTTTTTCTAGATTATCTATTACAACATACCTATAATTGAGGATGTCTATATACTTAGATATAGCCAGATTTATATGTCCACCACCAACAAGTAGTATTAAGGGCTCGGCATTTATAACATCAATAAAAACCTTAGCTTTTCCTCCGCATATCATCTTTAGATTATCTCTTCCTGAGCCATCAAGATTGTAGTCCAAAATTTCAGTTTTATTTTCTTTTATACATTTCAAAGATTCTTTTATAACAGCTTGTTCCATTGCTCCTCCACCTACGGTTCCGTAGGTAACTCCCTCTGATGTTATAATCATTTTTGCTGTATCATTTCTTGGAGTTGAACCATCAGTTTCAATTAATGTAGCTATTGCGAATGTTTTGTTTTCTTTTTCTAATTCATATATTTTTTTAAATATGCTCATATTACCTCCTTTAACAAATAAAAAACCTTCCATTAGGAAGGGTTTTGTACTACAAAAAAAACTATAGTCAATTTCTATACTTCCTAACCTGCCATTCATAGTTAAATACGCAGCAGTACCTCTTAGTTCATCGTCTCCATCTCAGCTCATAGGATTATGGATTACCCCTACTCATCGCCCTGAAGGTTTCTCCCTTAAAAGGAAGGGCTTCGCCCCGCGTTATTCAGTTTTATTTTTTATTAATTACTACTTTCCATAACTATCGAAAAAATTTATCAGCTTTATCATATGAAAAATCATTATTCAAAATCTTTTTTATACTTTTTTCATATTTCAGTTCTTCACCTATACTTATAAGGTGACCAAATACAGTTCGTGCTGCCCCGGAACCTATGCTAAGTCTTTTTACTCCTATTTCCGTCAGCCTGTCAATGTCAAAAAACAAAGGATTTGCAATAATATTAATAGGAGATTTTATTCCCTCAACTAATTTTTTTACAGTATTTTCATCTATAGCACCCGGTAAAAATACACAATCAGCTCCTTCAGATGCGAAAGCATTTCCTCTTTCTAAAGCTGTTTCAAACTTTTCTTTTTCAGAGCCTATATTGAGCCAATATACACAGCTTCTTGCATTTATGAAAAAGGGAATATCCATTTCTTCTCTCAACTCATCTAAAGCTCTAATTTTCTTCAACTGCTCATCTAAGTTATCAATATATGGTTTCTCTAAATAATGACCATCTTCAATATTTATACCTACTGCTCCAGCTTCTATTATTCTTCTAACGTTTTCTTTAATACCTTCAAGTGTTTCGCTGTATCCTCGCTCTATATCCACCGTTAAAGGTATATCTACTACCCTTACTATTTCCTCAGTCACTCTAATCAAATCGTCCATGTTTATATTCTCACCGTCTGGAAATCCTTTCGAGTAGGCTATTCCGGCTGAAGTAGTACCTAAAGCTTTAAATCCAATATTTTCAAATATCTTAGCACTTCCTCCATTCCAACAATTCGGCAAAACCAGCATGTCTTCATTTTGATGCATCTTTCTAAAGGAATCTGCTAATTTAATTTGTTTATCTTTATGCATATTAACAACCTTTTTAGATTATTCTATCTATCTTTTTCTTCTTCAGGTATATTTGCTATAAGATCTGGTGCATCAAGAATTAGTCTTACAACAACTGCTGCTCCTCTCTCATAGGTAGACATGCAAACAGGCACTGCACCTTCTTCAAGTTCTTTTTTTATGATATCTCGACAGTAGATTGTTCCAAATTCTTCTTCGAATCTTTCGTGTAGTACTCTAATCAGATAACTGTAATCCCATATCTGTTGTTGTGGTGTTAGCCTTCCATAAAGATAAGAAACTATCATACATCCTGCTTCAAGTATACCACAGCGATCGTAGTATCCGCCTCCTCCTCCTCGAAAACCACTTGCAGTTCTTAATACATCCTCAGAAAGTCTTAAGCCTAAGGCCTCGGAACATGCTCTTATACTTGATTCTGAACAATGGAAACCTTTTAACTTATATGCCATACATTGTTCACTTGCTTCTTTAATAATATCTGCTTCTCTTGCCTTCAATTCCTTTTCAATTGCTTTAAAAGCATTACCTAGTGAAAGAAGTTTTGGATTATCTCTCATAAATAGAACCTCCTTATATTTTAAGAGCTGATATATTTTTGTTGAATCTGCCCTTATTTTCAACCCTATAAGACTTGTTTTTTATAATATTCACTATTTAGATATTACCACTATTCAATTTAAAACTCAACTGTTAACTATATCACATAACCTCTCTCAATCACTTAGATATCTAACAAACATTTATTTTCCAACCTTTTGAAAATGTTTTCACAAAACTTAATCAATTCTACTTATAAACTTCATTTTATAATATATATTTAAATACAAAATCCGAAAATCCATCTTCATCATTTGTCGATGATACATAATTGGCAATCTTTTTCAATTCTTCTCTACCATTTCCCACAACCGCGGAAGTACCAGCATATTCTATCATAGATTGGTCATTAAAGCTGTCCCCAATTGCAGCGGTTTCGTTTCTTTTTAAATCCAACATCTCCGCTATATATTTTAAAGCATCTCCTTTTGAAGCTTTTTGGTCTGTAAATTCCAAGAAATTAGGCTTTGAAAAAAACACATTTATATCTTTATCTATAAATTGAACTATTTCTTCATAAGCTTCCTGCAGTTTATAATTTTCATCAAGTAGTAGAATTTTAGGAGTTGACTTAAAATCATAATTTTGTAAAGAACCTACTTCCTCTATAGTTATATTTCTAGCAAAAGATTTATAATGCTCAGTCCACTTGTTTAACTCTTTTACATAGATTTTTTCGTCGGAATAAATGTTGCAGTGTATCCCCTTTTTTTCAGCATATTGAATTATTTTATTAATCTTTGATTTAATAAGTTCTCTGCTAAATATATTATTACTGGTTTTAGGATCTATAATTTTTGCACCGTTAAAAGATATATATGGTACATCAATCTCTAACTCTTCAGCATACTTAGCTGCGGCTGAAGTTACTCTCCCGGTTGCTATTGTGAAATATATACCTTTTTCTTTTAGTTTTTTTATTGTATTTCTATCCTTTTCACTTACTTTAAAATCACTGTTTAATAATGTATCGTCTAGATCGCTTGCTATTAATTTTATCATGTATACCTCTATTTTTTGTTATATACTTTTTTAATATCTTCTCTTAAAGTACATAGATGCTGCCTCATAGCTTCCTGGGCTCTTTCTATATCTTTATTTTTAAGTGCCTTCATTACTTCATGATGTTCTTCATCTATTCTTTCCGGATTATATGTTTCATTAAAGAAAATCAATCTAAACCTTTGCATTATTTCATTTAATTCTTCCATAAAGGATATTAGTTTACTATTATCAGATAAATTAAGAATGGCGCTATGAATTTTCGTATCAAATTCTACCATTTTTTCTATGTCTTTATTCTTATAAGCTTCTTTAAAACTTTTATTTAATGCTTCGATTTCTGATATTTCTTCAACAGTGTTTTTTTCAATAGCTAGTTTCACTGCAAAAGTCTCTAGAGCTTCTCTTACTTCCAATGTATCGATTATATCTTTAAATGATATATCTGAAACATAAGCTCCCTTTCTCGGCTCCATTATAACAAGTCCTTCAAGTTCAAGTTTTCTTATGGCTTCTCTAACAGGGGTTCTGCTCACTCCCAGCTGATCCGCCAACTTTATTTCCATTAATCTTTCTTTTGGTTCAAGTTTGCCTGTTAATATTGCTTCTTTTAGAGTTTCAAAAACGACATCTCTTAAAGGCTTATATTCGTCTAAATTTATATTATTAAGTTTATCTTTCATAATCAAATCCTTTCTCAACAGTTTTTGTTATATATATTTTTGTATAATTTTTTTCCATATTTTTTCTGCACTTGTTTAAATCTTCTTTACTATCAAACAATCCAAATACACTGGAACCACTTCCCGACATTAAAGATAATTTAGCATTATTCTCAGACATGATTTTCTTTATCTTTTCAACTTCTTTAAATTCTCTAAAAACTATTTTCTCCAAGTCATTTTTAAAATAAGGAATTATTTCATTCTCAGAATTATTATTATAGATATTTAGTATATCATCATTTTCATCTTCGCTTAAATCTTCATTTCTAACATTAGAATATACATAAGGGGTTGGAATATTAACCTTTGGTTTTATTAATAATATATGATTCCATTTGAAATTTTTTATCCTTTTAGTAACTTCTCCCTTACCTTTTATATAAGCTGTTCCACCTTCTAAAAAAAAATGAACGTCTGTGCCAATCTTTGATGCTATATCGTGTTTTTCTTTCTTTTTCATTTTGAGATTCCAAATATCATTTAAAGCTTCAATAACGGCAGCCGAATTGCTGCTTCCCCCACCTAATCCTGCAGCATGAGGCAAGACTTTATTCAAATAAAGATTGAGTCCTTTTTTTATATTGTATTTTTCTTTAATAATTTTAGCTGTCAAGAAAATTGTATTTTTCTCATTAGTTGGTATATCTTTGATATTAGACTCTATACTAATTCCCTTATCAG
>JAWSUU010000142.1:0-6620 GCA_033549325.1 Bacillota bacterium
AGCCCTACTGCACTTGCAGCTTGTGGATTTTCTCCTACCATTCTCATCCTTAAGCCGTATTTTGTTTTAAACATGAAAATCCAGCTAATAACTACAATGAGTAATCCCAGGAAAAAAAGTATATTTTGAGCTGCTAATATTTTCCCAACAATAGGAATATTACCTAGCCAAGCTATATTTGAATTTGTAAGTCCATTAACCATTGGAGATTTTCCACTCAATCCGTAAATAATTGTCAATAACAGAGGTGTAATTGCTCCTGCAAGTAAGTTTACAGCCATACCACTTATAGATCCTATTACGTGATATTCAATGTGCATTACTCCATGAACCATAGCAAATATAACAGCGAACACTATTCCCACTAATAATCCTAGCCATGGACTACCAAGCCACCATGCTCCAAATATAGAGAAAAAAGAGCCTGCCAACATCATTCCTTCTAGCCCAAGTTCCATTACTCCTGCTCTCATGGAGAATGTTCCTCCTGTTGCTGCCAGTAGCAAAGGTACGGATCTTCTTAATGTAGAGGATAAAATTGAATAAACCAAATCTACATCTATTTCCATCATTGTTCTATACCTCTACTTTCTTTAGATTTTTTGCCGAATTTTGTTATTATTTTTTTGAAGTTTCCCAGTATCGCTCGTATCATCATTGGTGCAGCAACGAAGATAATAATCAATACCTGTATTACATCTACAAATTCTATTGGAATTGCAGTTGTTCTACTTAGATTTATCGTCCCAGCTCTAAGTATCCCTATAAGAAATGCTGCTGGTATTACTGCTAAAGGACTGTATGCTGCAAGGGCAGCAATTGATATTCCCGCAAATCCATATCCAGGTGAAAATCCTTCTATAAATCTGTAATTTACTCCCAATACCATAGCTGCACCACCTAAACCAGCAACAGCACCGCTAATTGCAAAAGTGATTAAGGAAGCTTTTGATACTTTTATTCCTGCAACTTGTGCTGCTTTTAGATTAAATCCAGTAACTTTTATTTCATATCCAAACACCGTCCTATCCAGCATGTACTGAAGCATAATAGCCACTGCTATTACAATTAATAAAGCAATAGTAAGCTGTGTTTGGGGTACTAATTTCATAAGTTTTGCACTTTCTTGTATTCTTTCAGTCTGGCCTACTCCGCTACCTTCCGGTTTCAGTGGTCCATTTGCTAAATATCCTGTAACAAAAATAACCACATTGTTCAACATAAGCGTCATTATTATTTCATTAGCCCCGGTTTTTAGTTTTGCATACCCTACTATACCAGCAGTTAAGCCTCCTGCTATACCAGCTACTAGTAAAGCTAAAGGAATATGTATTATTCCCGGTAGATTAGTAATATATGCTCCTGCAAGTGCCGCTGTAATTGCTCCGGCATACATCTGCCCTTCCGCACCAGTATTAATCATTTTAACTCTATAAGCCAAAGCAAAAGCAATCCCTGTAAACATCAGAGGAGTCGCCTGACTTAAGGTAAGGGCAAAATTCTTAGTAGAACTAAAGGATGAAACAAAAATAGCTCTGTAGGTATCTATAGGTGAGTATCCTGTAATTGCTATGAAAACCATCCCCAGTAGTAGAGAAAATATTAATGCAAAGAAAGAATTAATGAAGGCATTTTTCATATCGAGGTTTTTTAAACTTTTAGCTTTTGATTTCATGATGTCCCACTCTCCTCTATCATACTATGTCCTCCTGTCATTAATAAACCCATTTCTATTTCATCTAATTCTCCAGGCATACTTTCTGATACAATTTCTCCTTCATAAATAACAAGTAGCCTATCACTTAAAGTTCTAACTTCGTCTAAATCCGCTGATATTAAGAGTATCGCAGCTCCATTATCTCTTAATTCAATCATCTGCTGATGGATGTATTCTATAGCTCCAACATCTACGCCTCTAGTAGGATGTGCAATTACAATAGCTTCCGGATTTCTGTTAAAGGTTCTTGCAATTATAATCTTCTGTTGATTTCCTCCTGAAAGAGAGTTAACAGCAGAATCAACACTTGGTGTTTTAACTGAAAACTTTTCTTTTAAATTATCTGAATATTGATAAATATGATCTCTATTTAATATGCCGTATTTTTTGCAAAATTCTTCGTGTCTATGATATCCAAGTATCATATTGTTCATTACAGACATTTCTTTTACCAGACCCATAGATAGCCTATCTTCTGGTACATGGGCTACTCCTGCTTCTAAAATATCAGTTGTATTACCTTTAATTCTTTCTCCATTAAGTGTCATTTCCATAGTCTCCGACTGTCTCAAGCCAGTTAAAGCTTCAATAAGTTGGGATTGACCGTTTCCTTCAACTCCTGCTATTCCAAGTATTTCACCGGAATGTATCTGGAAGGAAACATCTTTAACCTTTAATTTTCCATCTTCAATGATATTTACCTTTTTTACACTAAAAGAAACCTTGCCTATATTTTTAGCAGGGCGTCTATTTCTTAAATCAACTTCTCTACCTACCATCATTTTTGATAAATCATTGGTAGATACATCATCTGGATTTACACTATCTTCTATTAGTTTACCATCTCTCAAAATAACAACTCTATCTGCAATAGCTTTTGTTTCTTTTAATTTATGAGTTATTATTATTATGGTTTTTCCTTGTTCTTTAAGCTTTTTTAGAATTTTAAACAAGTCTTTAACTTCTTGAGGAGTTAGTACCGCTGTAGGCTCGTCAAGTATAATAACATCGGCTTCTCTATATAGAACCTTTAATATTTCTACTCTTTGCTGCTCTCCAACTGAGAGATCTCCCACCTTAGCATTTGAGTCTATGTTGAAGTTGAAATCTTTAATAAGTTTATCAACCTTTTCCTTAGCTTCTTTTATATCTACAAATGTTTTATTGCCAGGTTCACTACCTACTATAATATTTTCAGTAACGGTAAATGCATCCACCAGCATGAAATGCTGGTGAACCATACATATACCTTTTTTTATCGCATCTATTGGTCTTTTAAAATTAAGCTTTTCGCCTTTATAGTAAACCTTGCCGGAGGTTGCTGAAGTCATCCCATATAGTATCTTCATAAGTGTGGATTTTCCAGCTCCGTTTTCTCCTAATAAGGAAACTATTTCACCTTCTTTTACATAAAAATCCACCTTATCCAATGCAACTGTTCCTGGATATACTTTTACAATTTTTTCCATATTGATTAAAGTCATCTAATCAACCTCCTAATTAAATCCTATTCCATTTGGTTTTCAGCTGCCCATGCATCAACTTGGTCTATATCAGTAGGAAGAACTAGTTCTCCATTTGCAACCATTTCTCTTGCTTCATTAATTTTTGCAATTACATCTTCAGGTATCTCTACATCCAACCCTTCAACATCATAATCAGTTACACCTTCAGCCATTCCTTTTTCAGTAAATCCTGGTTCCCAAGTTCCGTTATATAAACTTTCAATTTCTTGAACAATAAACAACCAAACTTTTTTAACAGATGTACTTAAACTAACTTCCGGATCAACCATTGCTAGTGATGTACCTATTACATAACGATCTTTTTCTTTAGCTGCTGCAAATACACCTTGAGAAGAACTACCAGCATTAACACTTACTATATCTGCGCCTCTTTCATACATAACTAAAGCAAGTTCTTTAGCTGTAACAGGGTCATTATATCCACCAATGTAGTTGGTTAATATTTGAACTTCAGGATTAGCATATTTAGCTCCAGCTAAAAATCCTGCTGCCTGACCTCTTGATGTAGGTGTATCCATAGCTATCGCAAATCCAAGTATATTTTCAGGATTACTTAGAGGAAATCTATCATCTTGTGTGGCTAAACCTGCTAGTACACCAGATAAAAAGTGCTGTTCTGGATGAGATGCTGATATACTATGAACGTTATCCATATCATCTATTTTTGTATCTACCATTGTAAATCTCTGGTCAGGATATTCTTCTGCAACCATCTTTAATGCTTCAGCCTGTTCAGTACTTACAGCTATAATAGTATCATATTCTTCTGCGTCTGCAAACATTCTAAGTTGAGTTTCGAATTCTGAAATATCTTGAGGTTCTGCATAGTCGTATTCTGCTCCAAATTCCTCAGCAGCCATTTTTACTCCTCTGTTTACTTCATCATTATATCCATTATCACCTAATCCACCAACACCGAAAATTATAGCGAATTTCACTACATCTTCTTCACTTTCACCATTCTCAGCTGGTTCTTCCGGTTCGTCCACTGGTTGTCCACATCCAACTGCTAAAGTTGCTACCATTACAAAAACAATTAAATAAAGTAAAATATTTTTTTTCATCTTGTACCTCCATAATTTATAATACATACATTTGTTTGACCTTAATAATCTCTAAATTTAAGTTCATGATATGAATACGTTATCTTTTATAGTCTATATTACCTCCTTTGCTATATTTTATTTTGTTAAATTATATTGAATTAATAATTTTTTTATTAAAATTATTTGTTTTTTTCCTAAAATCTAGTATAATAGTTAGTAGTTATTGGTTGTCCAACCTTTAGCTTTTAATATAGAAAAATAATATCATTAATACAATATAATGTCAATTATTCATATGAATATTTTAGGAGTATTTTTTATTATTGACTGTTATTGTTTGACAAAATATAAAAAAATATACTAAGCTTGACACATAATCATTTTATAAAGGGGGAAATATTAATGAAATTAAATAATAAAACCTTATCATCTCAAGTTAAGGAAGCTCTATTAAACATGATAAAAGATATGAGCTTTATGGATCAACTACCTTCGGAAAATAAACTGGCATCTGAATTTGGGGTAAGTAGAAATACCGTAAGAGAAGCACTTAAGGTTCTTGAAAATCAGGGTTTAGTTATACTCCGTCACGGCATTGGTACTTTCGTCACCAGATACAATAGTGATGACAACATAAGATATAATATTTCAGCATTAGACAGCACAACTAAAATAATATCAGATCACGGTTACGAACCAGGCACAAAAAGTATGCAATTCGATGTAAGGACTGCAAATCCAAAAATATCTAAACATTTAGGAAGCGACACACCTTTAGAAACTTTGTACATTGAAAGAGTCCGTACAGCAGATGATACACCTATAGTTTTTGTAGAAGATTACATACCTTGTGTAGATGGAATGATTGAAGATTATACAAAAAATAAATATCATTCTTTATTTGATTTTATAAATCAGTATTCAAATGTATCTTTTTCAAGTTGTTCTATTCATGCTGTTTTAAGCGATGATAGATTAATGGAGAGACTTTCTATAAAAAATCCAGAAGCCTTACTATTACTGCAACAAATCCACTATTCTTCAACCGGTGTGCCGGTGTTTTATTCAGATAGTTATTTTTTAACTGAAAAACTGGAATTTAATATAATAAGAAGATTTTCTGAATGATTTTTTCTTGTTAAATACAGTCAAATTAAGGGAGGCAACATGAATTATTTATTTTTAAAAAGTTTTATGCACAAAGATCTAAGATTAGAAAAAGAAGCAGATGAATTATTTGATTTTTTATCAAAGGAATTTTCTGTTGAATTTACAAAAAAAACAAATGCAGAAAAGGAAGATATTTCCCTGTTATATATTGCAACTGGAGGAACAGCAGGACTTTTTAAAGAATCCTTAAAATATTTAAAAGAACCTGTAGTCATAGTTACAAGTGGTACAGATAATTCTCTATCAGCATCTATGGAAATGATGACTTATCTTGCAGATAATAATATTAAAGGTAAGCTTCTACATGGTAAAAAATCTGAAATTGCTGTTGAATTAGAATATATATTGAAAGCTATCGAAACTAAAGAACAACTAAAAAACATGAAGTTAGGAATGGTTGGTAAGCCTTCTGACTGGTTGATTTCTACAAATGTAGATTACTCGATTATTAAAGAGAAACTTGGTATTGAAGTTATAGACATCAGTATGGATGAACTTTTATTAGAAATTAGTAAAAAGTCTTATATAGAAAATTCACATACTAAAGAATTATTAGAACAAGATTTTGATAAAGAAGAAGTTGAAAAAGCTTTACATATATATGGAGCCTTTTCCAGATTAGTAAAAAAATACAGCCTTGATGGTTTTAGTGTTAGGTGTTTTGATTTACTTACCAGTGTTAAAAATACCGGTTGTTTAGGTTTAGCCCTATTGAATCAAGAGGGAATCTACAGCGGTTGTGAGGGTGATTTACCTTCTCTAATATCCATGACAATACTAAGTAAACTATCAAATAAACCGATATTTCAATCAAATCCTTCACGAATAGATAAAGCTAAAAACGAAATAATATTTGCTCACTGTACTTTACCTCTGAATATGCCGGAAAGATACAATCTGGATACTCATTTCGAATCAGGAATAGGCGTTTCTATTGCAGGTGATATTCCAAAGGGTCAGGCAACTATATTTAAGGCAAGCAGTATGCTTGATAGATATTTTATTTCTGAGGGTGAAATAGTAGAAAGACTTCACGAAGATAATTTATGCAGAAGCCAAATTAGGATAGCAGCAAAAGAAGGAGTAGATAAATTCTTAAACACTCCTGTAGGAAACCACTACTTAATCTGTCTTGGAGATTATACAAAACATCTTAAGGAG
>JAWSUU010000143.1:0-6602 GCA_033549325.1 Bacillota bacterium
GTATAAAAAAAGCTCTTGAAGAAAACTTTGAAGTAGGAGAAATAATCGATATTGAAGTTGGAGCTGTAGTTGGAACTCATGGTGGTCCCGGATGCGGTGGTATATGCTTTATAAACGAGAAAATTTAAATATATACATAGTATAAAATGAAAAAGCTTATTATATCGTTATTACACAAACTATATAATAAGCTTTTTTTTATTTTAAATCTTTTAAATTATACGGTGTTTCCTGATATACGCAGTAGTTTAACCAGTTGCTAAAAAGTAAGTTTGAGTGTCCTCTCCACTTTATTGTAATTCCTTTTTGAGGGTTATCTTCTACAAAGTAATTTTTCGGGATTTGTATATTTTCACCTTTTTCTAAATCTCTTAAGTACTCATTTTTCAATGTTTCTTTATCATATTCACCGTGACCTTGTATGAATATCTGTCTCATATTTTCCGTTGAAGCCATGTGAACACCAGCTTCTTCAGATTTTGCAAGAATTTTTAAGCTAGGAACTTTTTTTAATTCTTCTTCAGAAATTTGAGTATGCCTAGAGTGGGGAGCAAAAAATTCGTCATCAAAGCCTCTCATAAGCCTAAATGTAGGCTCTACAACCTGGTGAGAAAATACTCCGAATAACTTTTTATCTAGAAAATATCTTTTAACACCATAGTGATGATAAAGAGCCGCTTGAGCTCCCCAGCACAAATGTATCGTGCTAAAAACATTAGTTTTGGTAAAATCTAAAATTTCTATAAATTCATCCCAATAATCTACTTTTTCATAGGGTATAGTTTCAACTGGTGCTCCAGTAATAATCATGCCGTCAAATTTTTGCTTTTTAATATCATCAAAAGTTTTATAAAAATTATTAAGATGATCTATTCTTGTGTTTTTTGTTTCATGAGATTCCATATGTAGTAGCTGAAGTTCAACCTGTAAAGGTGTATTTGCAAGCATTCTAATTAACTGAGTTTCTGTTTCTATTTTTTTAGGCATAAGGTTTACTACAGCTATTTTTAGAGGTCTTATGTCCTGAGTTTGAGCTCTTAGATTCTTCATTACAAATACATTTTCTTTTTTTAATGTTGAATATGCAGGAAGTTTATCGGATATAATTATAGGCATTTAACCACTTCCTTAATTGCTCTATCAAAATCTTGGATTATGTCATCGATATTTTCAATTCCTACAGATACTCTTATTAAATCTGGAAGTACTCCTGATTTAATTTGTTCTGCTTCTGAAAGCTGTCTATGGGTTGTACTGGCAGGATGCAGTATACTTGTACGAAGATCTCCTAAATGTACTACTAGTGATGCTAACTCTAGATGCTCAGCCAATTTCTTCCCTGCTTTAGCTCCTCCTTTTATTCCAAAGGATAGAATTCCTCCACCACCTTTTGGCATGTATTTATTGCTTAGATCGTAGGTTTCATGACTTTCTAGTTTAGGATAACTAACCCATTCTACTTCTTCATGATTTTCAAAAAATTCAGCTAATTTCAAAGCATTCTCACAGTGTCTTTCCATTCTTAAATGAAGAGTTTCCAATCCTTTGTGGAAAAGGAAAGCATTAAAAGGACTTAATGTCATTCCGTAATCTCTAAGCATCTGTACTCTAGCTTTTGTTATGTATGCTTTGTCTTCAAAATCTTTCACATACTCAACCCCGTGATAACTTTCATCCGGTTCTACAAGTTCAGGGAATTTACCGTTATTCCAATTGAATTTACCTCCATCAATTATCACTCCCCCTAAGCTGGTAGCATGACCATCTATATATTTAGTTGCCGAGTGTATTACTATATCCGCTCCATGGTCTAATGGATTGCATAAAATTGGTGTTGCTATTGTATTATCAACTATAAAAGGAATATCCAAACTTTTAGCTGCCTTAGTAAATTTGTCTAAATCTAATATGTTAAGCCCTGGATTACCAATGGTTTCACCAAATAATACTTTTGTATTTTCTTTGCTTGATTTAACTATTTCTTCATATGAGCAATTTGGATCCACAAAAGTAACTTCTAATCCAAGTTTTTTAAGAGTAACTTTAAATAAATTATAAGTACCTCCGTATATTGTAGATGCTGCAATAATATGGTCTCCTGCACTGCAGATGTTAAGAATAGCTAAAGTAGTGGCTGCCTGACCGGAAGAAGCTGCCAATGCACCTACTCCGCCTTCTAGTAAATTAATTTTATCTTCAAAGGCAGATACTGTTGGATTGCTAATTCTTGAGTACATATGCTGATCGCTTTTTAAGTCAAATAAATCAGCTACATCATCCGAGTTGTAGTATTTGTAGGTAGTACTTTGTGTGATTGGTAAAACTCTTGGTTCTCCTGATTTCGGATCATATGTACCTTGTACACAGTTGGTTTCAATTTGATAGTTTTTCATAATATAATCTCCTTTTCAATTTTTGTGATAAAAGAAAAATCGCTTCGATAAGAAGCGATTATTATTTCATATTCCTCTTATCTTTCAGGATAATCCTGGGGGAATTAGCACCTTGCGTTTTACGTAGGTTGCCGAAGTCTCATAGGGCCCGTCCCTCAACTTCTCGTGATAAGACACGTAATTAAATTGTTATTTTATATGATAAACTTTATATTTATGAATGTCAAGAAATAAATATGATTTTCATCTCTTCACTGATACAAGTTTGATTCCTATGGCCAAGTATATTAAACCCATTCCTGTTAATACCGAAAAAGACCTTAAGTACATACTAACATTGAATCCGTAAGCCGCTGTATGTGTCAAAATTTCCATTGCCCACTTATGAGGCATTAAATTTGATAAGGTTAGAAGCACCTTAGAATTAATTATTTCCAAGGGCCACATAGTTCCCCCAATCATAGCACTAGCTACAAGTACAATAGGTACTATTGAGCCTAGCTGTTCGTAATTTTTTACTAGACCTGATATAGTGAGTCCTATAGAGGTAAAGGTAAATACAAAGGCTGCATATATTCCAAGAACAAAAATGACATTCATCCCCCAGTTAATTTGAAAAATATATCTTCCGGCTAAAACCATAATTAGCATCTGAGTAAAGCCTACAATAAATGTTGTAATTAAAAGGCTTGTCATTATTTTCCACTTTTCTATAGGAGATATTAATTTTCTGTACCAGGTATGCTGCTGTTTTTCCTTTAAAATATCTCCTGCTACAAATACTATTGTGAAAGTTGCAAAAAACAGTGTAAATCCCACAAGATAGTGGATTCTAGGATTATATGCCCAGTCTGATTCTACTTCAAACAATGAAGATTTTAGTGTTATTGGATTTCTGTACTCCCAGTGTTCCACACCTATTTGATAAATTTTTTCTATTTGTTCTTCTTCTGTCTGCAATCCTTCTTTTTTTAAAATATTAACTGTAGCCACAGCAGTATTGTAGTTGCTTTTTAGTTTAAATACTTCACTCCTTACTGTGTTTTGCATTTGAAATATTTCTAAGGAGTCTTTAGTTTTTATTAATTCTAAGTTAATGTTTTTATTATTTATTATATCATTCTTAAAACCTTCAGGTATTATCAACCCACCTATTACATTTCCTTTTTCTATTAGCTCTTGTCCTTTTTCTATATTTTCTAATCTAAAATTTATAGATAAACTGTTATTTAATTCATCTGTAAACTGCCTTGATACATCACTATTATCATAGTCTATTAATACAGCAGAAGGTTTATAATCACCTGACATAGAGGAAGTAAAAACAAAAGTTAAAACTAGAGTCATAGCTATCATAATTATTATCATCCATTTATCATCTTTTAATAGTTTGAATCTAAGATTTAATAAATTCAGCATCGGACTTCCTCCTTATGATTATAGTACTAATTATTAAAAATATTATTATATTTGCCGCTAGAACTAATATGTGTTCTGAAATGTTCAAAATTCCATATCCTTCCAATGTTTTTATGTATGCTTTAAGTACTGCACCGTTTGGTGTATACTTTCCTACTGCTCCTATAAATTTTGGCATGATTTCCAAAGGTATATAACTCCCACCAAAGAGAGCTAAAATTTGTACTACTCCACTTGAAAAGGCATCTGAAACTTTATAGTTGTTTGTCTTCAGTGTTATTGCTGTAATCATCAAGCCTAAAGAGGCTACCATCAAAGATGATAATATTGTTATAAGTATAATTTGAGGTAAATTTATCCAGTTTATTTTAAATACAAAACTGGATAAAATTATCATTACTGATGATTGTATCAACACCATCGCAGCCATCATTAAAAACTTACCTAATAATATTTGATTTAATGGTTTCCCTGAAGCTATCTGTCTTTGGAAGGTGTTGTTTCTTTTTTCGTCTAAAATAAATTTACCGCCGTAACTTGAAACAAATAAAACAAACATAGCAAGCATAGCAACTGTATAGTAAGCAAAACTACTAATATAATTTTTTGAATCTATAGTTCTTTCTTCTATATTTATTTCTCCATTTTTATATTCATTACTGTTTAAAATTACCGGCATGTTTTCTCCTATTTCTTCTATGTCTAGATAAGGAGAGGTAGCTTGGAAATATACGTTTTTTGAAATTATAATTGAAGACATTATATCGTTAAAGTTTTTTATTAACTCTTTAGTTATACTACCGCTGTAATTCATATCAGGATGAGATATTACTTCTATTTCTACCTTGTTTCTAAAATTTGTGAAAGTATTTATATTCATATCGTATATGTAGTTTTTCGGTAAAATCACCAGTGAAGAAATTTCTTTGTTCTCTAGCTTTTCTAATCCATCTTTTTTGCTTATAATCTCATATCTTAGAAAAGTTTTGATTTCTTTATTTTCCAGGTAATCTTCAAAGAAAATCTTTTCAGGATTAAATTCTGAAAACTGATCTTCTTCTCCTTTAAATTTCTCTATGTCCACATCATATCTATCTGCAAAATCCACCATGTACTCTGTAAATTTGCTCTTTTCTAAATTAAAGTTATATTCTTTGACCACTCCAATATTTAATTTCCAATCACTACCAGCCTGAGCAAATGAACCCGAAAGGGCAAAGCTTAATATGGTGGTGAGAATTATCGGCATTAGAATTATAGAAGCTAAGGTTTTTTTATCCGAAATAAAAAGCTTTAAATCTTTTAAAAATATATTTATCATTTCAATCACCTAATCCCTTAGTGCTCTACCTGTTAATGATAAAAAAACAAATTCTAAATCCGGCTTTTTAATATCCATAGATGTTAGATGTCCATCATTATTAGATATAGCTTCAAGTATTTCTGAATAATCCACGTTATTTCCAGTTTTTTGTATAGTTATTTCATTTTCAAAGAAGGCAATTTTATCTACATAAGGTATTATTTTGATTTCTTCTATCATTTTTTGATTAATATTGTCTACCTGAAGAATTACTTTTTCTTCTGCTGAAATCGATTTTATAAGGTCATCTTTTGTGCCTTGTGCTATTATTTTTCCTTCATCCATTATACATATTTTATCACAAAGATATTCTACTTCTTCCATATAGTGACTGGTATAAATAACTGTACTACCTTTTTTGTTTATCTCCTTTACAGAGTCTAAAATATGTTTTCTTGACTGCGGATCTATTCCTACTGTAGGTTCGTCTAGAATTAAAATTTCTGGATTATGCAAAAGAGCCGAACCTATATTCAATCTTCTTTTCATACCACCGGAATATTCTTCTACTTTATTTTTAAGTCTTTTATCAATACCTATAATTTGGGATACTTCTTCGATTTTTTCTTTTAGCTTATCTCCCTTTAGACCGTACATCCTCCCCCAGAATTTAAGATTATCATACCCGGACAAACTTGGATATAAAGCTATTTCCTGGGGTACAAATCCAAGTTCTTTTTGTATTTGTTTAGGTTCTTTTTCTATATCTATACCTTTGTATAATATTTTTCCTTTATCTGCTTTTAATAATGTGGCTATCATTGAAATAGTAGTAGATTTACCAGCGCCGTTTGGTCCCAGCAAACCGAGAATTTCTCCTTTTTCAACCTTAAAGGAAATATCATCTACTGCTTTCGTTTGGTTGAAGTATTTTTTTAAATTCATGATTTCTAACATATTATCCACCTTCTAGTTTATAAAGTTTTGAAAACTATCATCAATACCATCTAAATTTATCAGTTCATCTTGATTTACTTCAGGAATTTTTATTATTTGTTCTATTTCATTTTCCCAATTTTCTATTTCTACATCAATTGATATTAATGAATTAGAACCAGGTTCAGGATCGTAATCTTCAAGAACAATATAAATATATTCTTTTACTATGTAACCATCTATATCTATATAAGCTTCGTTTTTAAAGGTAATTTTTTCAAATTTTTCAACTGCTTTTTCCGTATTGGTTATTATATTTCCTATATCAATGTCATTATCTTCATTTTGGATTAATTTAACTAAATTTTCTTCTTCACTTCTAAGTATTGCAAATACTTTTTTAAAGAAAAGTCTCAGCTGTTCTTCTGAAGGTTCTATAGTATATTTATCTACTTTAACATCACCGTCTTTTGTTGTCATAATATCTCTTTTGCCTTTTACAACATCTTCTTTTTGAAGTAATTCAAGCCATTCCTTTTGTATTTTTGAAC
>JAWSUU010000144.1:0-6481 GCA_033549325.1 Bacillota bacterium
TTAGTTTAAGTTGTGCTTTTTTTACTGATTCTATTGCTTTTATTTGAAATTATCTCTTGACATATTACCAGATTGCTTTGTTTATTTTATAATTAGAAATTATTTTCTATTCATTATATATTTACCACTATTTATATATATTATTCTCAACAATAAAATTTAAATTGTGATAAATATGTCATTAAATTTCAAAATTTATTATATTTCAAGGAATAATTATAAAATTATGTTTTTTATGAAATATGTAATAAAATTTTCGCTTTTATTGTATAAATTCTGAATGCATACTAGCTATTTTTATTAACTATAATTTTTATATACTTTATTAATATGTGTTTATGTGGCATTTACTCATTAAAATTAACTAATATCTATATGTTAATATTTAAATTATGTTGACTTTTGTAATATTCAAAGTGTATAATTACTCAAGTAAACGTTTTCAGGATACAGAATACCGTAAATCGATTGGGAGCTATAAAATGAAAGATTTTAAATTGGAAGTTGATAACTACAAAACTGTTCGAGACGCAGTTTTCGAAAGCATAAGAAAGGGAATATTAAATGGATACTTTAAACCCGGCGAAAGAATCATAGAAAGTCAACTTGCAGAAAAAATGAATGTGAGTAGAACTCCAATTAGAGAAGCTCTAAGAAGACTGGAAGTTGAAAACTTGGTAGAAAATCTTCCAAGAAAAGGTATGATCGTATCTACTTTAAAGGACTCACAAGTTATAGAAATATTTAATATCCGTGGAGCTCTTGAAGGTTTAGCTGTAGATATAGCAATAGATCACCTGGACGAAGAATTAATAAATAATCTTCAAACATGTATAGATAAAATGTCTGAAGCTATTGTAAAAGATAATATAGAAATGCAAATAAGATACAATACAAAATTTCACGAACATATACTGTGCAAAACCGATAGTCCTATGTTGGTGAATATGCTGCACAATCTAAAGGAACAAATCCAACGTTACAGATATCAGTCACTTTCTCTTCAAGGAAGACCTGAAATCTCATTAAATGAACATAAAAATATACTTAAATTTTTGAAAGATAAAAATAAAGAGGAAGCTGAAAAGTATATTAAAGATCATATTAAAAAAGCTGGCGAAGCTCTAATCAAAAATCATAATCTAAATAGTTAAAATTAAAAAATAATATTTTTACTACAAGGATTCTTTAAAAAGTGGTAATTAGCTATCTTTTCGGGATACTGTATCCCGTGATGATTGAAGGAGGGTGATTTTCAGAAAAAAATTATGTTAATTAGTATTAAAGAGGGTTTAAAAAAAATTATATGGAGGAATTAAAATGTTGAATAAGAAAAGATTATTAGGTATTTTATTAGTATTTGTATTGATGTTTTCTGTAATTGGAACCGGATGTTCTGCAGAGGATGATGCATCAAATTATCCTGAAAAACCATTAAACTTTATGGTATGGGGCTCTCCTGGTGGTGGAAGTGATATTTTTGGTAGAACTTTAGGAAAAGCTGCTGAATCACACTTTGGAGAACCAATGGTAGTTGAAAACAAACCAGGTGGTGGTGGAGCAACTGCAATGGCTGAAATGTCTCAAAGAGATCCAGATGGATACTCAGCTTTAGCTGTAACTACAAACTTAGTACTTACACCTCTAACAAAAGATACTCCAAATAGTTATGAAGATTTTGATCCAGTTATAATGATAGGTACAGATGCGACTATGATAGTAGCTCAAGCTGGAGGAGAATTTCAAAGTGTTGAAGATGTAATAGAAATTGGAAAAGAAAGAACTCTTAAATGGGGAACTTTTGGAATTGGAACTACAGACCATGTAGCAGCAGCATTATTAGCTGAAATGAGTGGAATCGATGTAGACTTTGTACCTTTTGACGGTGGTGGGGAAGCTATGGCTTCACTACTTGGAGGACATATCGATCTTCTAAATGGAAACCCTAGTGAAGTTGCAACTCAAATAGAAGCTGACCAACTTATAGGTATAGGTGTATTTAGCGAAGAAAGATTGGAAAAATACAACGATATACCTACATTAAAAGAAAAAGGATACGACATATTAGTTGAAACTTGGAGAGGTATAGTAGTCCCAAAAGGAACTCCACAGGAAATAAAAGACAAATTATTTGATGCATTCTCAAAAGCTGTAGAGGAAGAAGAAATGCAAGAATACTTTGACAAAAATGATATAACTAAAAATGTTAAAAATGGAAGTGAATTCCTGTCATTTATCGAATCACAACACGAATTCTTCCAAGAAACACTTACTAACATGGGTATAATCTAAATTTAAAATTTATTAAGTGCGGCTTTTTAAAGCCGCACTATTGAAAGAAAGGTGGAATAAATGGCTGAAAAAATTATGACAGGACTGTTTTTCTTATTTGGACTACTTTGGTTCACTATGTCTTTCAACTTAGCCTCTTCAAATTTTGGAGGCGGTTTAGGGCTAGGTCCGGATTTTTTCCCAAGGTTACTATCAATTTTAATGATGATATTCAGCTTAATTCAATTGGTTCGAACTTTTAGAAAAGATAAAAAGGAAGCATTAAAACTTAATATACATGGATTATCTGTGATAATGATTATATCATGTATAACTTATCTTTTCGCTATTGGTATAATTGGTTATCTTGTAAGTACCTTCCTGTTTTTAACAATTGTAATTTATGTTTTAAGTGGAAAAAAATCAATAAAAGATACTGCTATAGCCTTAGGGATATCTCTTGCTCTTTATGGGATATTTCATTTAGTTCTAAAAGTTCCATTACCAACTGGATTTTTAATATAGAAAGACAGAGGTGAAATTATGGATTTAAGTTTATTAATTGATGGATTTCAAGAAGTACTAATACCGATAAATATTTTAATCGTTTTTGGTGGTACATTAATGGGCATGCTCTTTGGTGCTATGCCGGGAATTAATGCATCTATGGGCGTTGCATTGCTACTACCTTTAACTTACGGTATGCCTCCAATAACTGCTCTTACAATGTTGTTGGGAATATACTGCGGAGCAATATACGGTGGTTCTATTACTGCTATTTTAATAAACACTCCAGGTACCACAGCAGCAGCGTGTACAACTCTTGACGGTCATCCCTTAGCTGCTCAAGGTAAAGCAGGTAAAGCAATAGGTATGGCAACAATCTCTTCTTTTGTAGGAGGAATAATAAGTATAATTATCCTTATTATGTTAGCACCTTTTCTAGCAAAAGTTGCATTGAAGTTTGGACCTCCTGAATACTTTGCTTTGGCAGTGTTTGGATTAAGTATAATAACAAGTTTATCTAGTGGTACATTAGTAAAAGGACTAATTGCCGGTTTCTTTGGCTTAATGCTTGGAACCGTAGGCATGGACATGATGAATGGAACCCCTAGATTTACATTTGGTCAGGTGTCACTACTTGATGGTTTTTCATTTATACCTGTTTTAATAGGTCTGTTCGCAGTATCTCAAATACTGTTAAATGTTGAAAAACTTGAAAGTTTAAATATGAAAGATAGTAAGATACTAGGACTACTACCAACTATTAAAGAACTAAAATCAGTAACTCCTACTATTTTAAGATCATCATTACTTGGAAGTTTTATAGGTATCCTTCCTGGTGCTGGCGCAACTATATCTTCTTTCATCTGCTATAACGAAGCAAAAAGATGGTCAAAACACCCAGAAATGTTTGGAAAAGGTTCTTTAGAAGGTGTTGCAGCTCCTGAAGCAGGAAACAATGCAGCAACCGGAGGTGCCATGGTTCCTCTCTTGTCATTAGGGATACCTGGTTCAGAAACAACTGCCGTTTTACTTGGAGCTTTTATGATTCAAGGTATATCACCAGGACCACTTCTATTTAGAGATAATATAGGAGTAGCTTACGGTATATTTGCTGGATTAATTCTTGCAAACATAGCTTTCTTGATTATAGGATTATTCGGTGTTAAGGGTTTTGTTAAAGTTTTACAAATACCTACAAGAATTCTTATGCCTCTTATACTTACTTTGGCATTTGTAGGATCATATTCAGTAAAAAATAATTTAATCAATGTAGCTATCATGTTAGGTTTTGGTTTAGTTGGATATTTTATGAAAAAATTAAAATTCCCTATTACCCCAGTAGTATTAGCATTAATACTAGGACCTATGGCTGAAGCTAACTTAAGAAGAGCATTAATAATGTCTGAAGGACAATGGTCAATCTTTGTTCAAAGACCTATATCATTAGTACTATTAATAATCACAGTTTTATCTTTATTATATCCAATTATTAGAGATATGATAAAAAAACCAGACCCACAAGCATAAAAAAATAAATTTTTTTAAAGACTACGGGATACAATATCCTAAAAATAAAGTTATACTTATTTGAAGTTGATAAAAAATTTCTATAATAGAAGGAGATTATTATGACAGTAATTAATAAAGATCAATGTATTGGTTGTAAAATTTGTCAAAAATACTGTACTGTGGATGCAATCCACTATAATGCTGAAGAAAAGAAATGCTACATAAATCAAGATGAGTGTGTTGAATGCTATGTATGTGTTAGACAGCAAGTTTGTCCATACGGTGCTATAAAAGTAACTAACTTTAAAGATAATTTTTACAAACAATTCCAACATGTACTTAGTGATCCTGTTGAAAATCATGGAGTAACTGGAGTTACAGGTAGAGGTACAGAAGAAGTTAAAACAAACGATGTTACCGGAAGAGTTATAAAAGGCGAAATCGGTATAGCAGTAGATATGGGGAGACCTGGAATGGGTGTGTATTTAAGAGATGCTGAAAAAGTTGCTGTTGCCTGCGTAAATGCCGGTGTAGAATTAGAACCAGCTGAAAATTCTCCTTTAGCTGCACTAATGCCGGATATTAAAACTGGTAAATTAGAGCCTGAGTCCCTTGACTACAGATTGCTTTCTGTAATAGTTGAAGGTACCTGCAGAGAAGAAGAATTAAAAACTGTACTGGAAGCTCTTAAGAAAGTATCTCAAGAAATAGATACAGTGTTTTCTTTAGGACTTATAGCTAGAGTAGACGAGGACGGAGAAACAAAAGCATTAAATTGTTTAGAAGATTTAGATATACCTTACCCGCACAGAGGTAAAGTTAATGTAGGTTTAGGTAAACCACTATCACTAAAATAAGTTAAGGGAGGAACTACTATGACACATTCACTACACCGTTCAGGACCTATAGAATCTCAAAAGAAAGATTTTAACTGGTTTATGTACCAAACAAAGGGCGTAAACGATACTAATATTAAACCTAAAGCTTTAGAATTTATTGCCGTAGCTGAAGCTTTAGGCTCAGAAAATTGGGGTGATGTTAAATCCGGCCCAAAAACTAAATATCCCGTAGAATATATTAAAGACCACGTTACTGATAAATCAAGACTTAGAGGAGTATTCACAAAGAGAGAACAGATCGTTGGCTTTATGAAACAGATTAAAGCTAAGGAATTAGGTCTTTCTGTTGTAATAACCGGAGTTTTATCTGAGGTGCTTCCAGCATGTAAAGAAGCTGACATTACTCCACATTCTATAAATTATTCTTTAGGAGTATGGGGTAAGACTGAAAATTTACCTGATGATACTACCCTCTCTATTACTACAATGTGTGGACATCATATGATCCCACCAAAATTTGTGGAACATGAAATAGAGCAGATAAAAAAAGGAAAGAAAACTGAAGAAGAAGCAGCTATAGAAATGTGTAACTTCTGCTACTGCGGTATATTTAATCAAGTAAGAGCAACTGACATAATTAAAGATGTTGTGAAAAAGGATAAAGAAGATAAATAGGTTTCGCATCATTATTTCAAAAAAATGGCTCTTTGTCAAATGTTGGGGTAACCCATAAAAAAGAGTAATTGATCTGGATTGAAGCGTAAAAAACTTCAATCCAGATTTTTATTGTGTGCCAGGCATGGCACTAATCTAGCTAATGAAAGTCTAGCCACAGGTATTTACCGCCAAGTGTAGTGAACCACAAGTTGGTATCAGAAATGGTATGGATGAAGGAAGTGGTGTAGCAAAATTCTTGAGCCTACGAACAGAAACTTGATAAGGCGATTAGGTGGGTGAGGTTGCAATTCAAACTTAAGCCCAAAAGGTAAACGTAAACCAAAGTTGTAAATCAAGAGGTTGTGGAATGAAAGATTAGAGTCTTACCCTGGGAGACCCTACCCACATATCAAAAGATATGGTCGAAAAAGGTTTAGGGAGGGAGTCAGATGAAGTCATAGTAGGTATAACAGCCGAAGGACTGAAACGATTTATAGTACAAATCGTTATTGATAAAATAATACATAAGCTAGAAATCTGAAGGACGAGAAAAGTAGGAACGTAACCGAGGGATAATGTCTGATTCAGAGGAGTAATATGTATAAATTTTGTAATAAACAGAGCAATCTGGTAATATGTCAAGAGATAATTTCAAATAAAAGCAATAGAATCAGTAAAAAAAGCACAACTTAAACTAA
>JAWSUU010000145.1:0-6446 GCA_033549325.1 Bacillota bacterium
TTGGTAAGCCGTATGCCTTAATAGGGCACGTGCGGTTTGATAAGGGGGAAGCCAAGAAATTGGTTTCCCTACTTTATATGAAATCTTAATAGTATAATACTGGTTATTAATATATTAACAAATATATTTTACCTTTAATAATACTTAATATAAAGTAATAATAATGGAAATAACTTATATGAGTGATATAATAAGATAAAATGACAATAAAAAATTTAAAATTGCTTTTGGAAAAAACTGTGGTTATTGACGTCTAAATAATACAGGAGATGTAAATTATGAGAAAAATAATTTTAATAATACTATCTATAATCTTAATAACAATTCCTGCTTGGGGAAATGCAGCAGCCCCTTCCCAGGATCCAGAAACGAACATGTTATATTTTTCTGACGACACAGGTATTTCTTTGTTGGAAGAGTGGATAACCTTTACTGTAGATGAAGAATGGGACCAAAGAGCTCAAGTTAAGGTAAAATACCTACTTAAAAACATTAATAATGAAGAAGAAAACATAAAACTTATGTTTCTAGGGCCTGGTATGGCCAGTGATGAGGCAAAGATAACAGCTGACGAAAAGATAGTAGAAGATATAAGATTAGTAGAGAACAAAGACATTCCTGAAAATTGGGAATCTGTTGAAGATATAAATATATACGAGCCTGTCAGTGGAAAAATTCTTGAAAAAGGATTTTCAGGATACGGTAGAGGCACCTATGAAGATAAAGGATATGAATTTAGCATTGATATTCCTATTGGTGAAACTGTAGAGCTTGATATACAATACGAAGCTGACGGTGGATACTATTCTTACAATGAAGTAGTAAATGATGTTAATACTCAGATATACTATCATACTCCTGCAAGATTTTGGGAGGGAAATGCTAAGGTAAATATGGCTGTAGTATTTCCTAATGATAACTACGAAGTTCATTCAAATATAGAGTTGGAGAAAACTGACCAGAACACATACTCGACAGTTCTAAATGAAATCCCGGAAGAAGAATGGTACTTTCACTATGTAAGCAGGGAAGGTTTAACATTTGGCACCAATTTTATTAAAACCAACAACACCATAGCAGGAGTAATTGTGGTGGTGACCCTTGCACTAGGATTTTACTTCATGAAGAAAAAGAAAAAGGCTTTTAGTATAATTATTTTCTTACTAACCATTCCAGAGTTCTTTCTTTTTAGGTTCAGCGGATATGGTGGATTATTTCTATTATTTATAGGAGTACCAGTAGTATTGCTTGCTGCTGTTGTAGTAGGATTGGTAAAGCTGTATCTTAGAAAAAAAGATAAGAATAGACTGTAGATATAAATTTAAAATTCTTTATCTCTCATATCTTCTTTTTCTATTACGGTTTAGTTTTACATAAGTATATTAAATTGGTCAATATGACAAACTCAAAACTAAAAAAGAAAAAAGGAAAAAGCATAAAATCTACTCTATCCTTATCATATCAATACTTATGTCGTTTTTTCTGAGTTTGTCATAATTATACTTAAGACAAATTCAGAATTCAGAATTTATAATCTTTTATTAGCTTTATTTAGCAGCTCGTGTATAGTTGTTATAAGAAGTCATCAGTATCTCTAAAATTAAATGCTCCAGTTGTGTTATTGATTAGACTTAAACCAGACTCTACTAAGTTGTAATTGCGAAACTTCTTCCTCTTATTGAAATTAGATAAGATAAGGATATTAATCAATTTTCGTCACTCTATCTTTAGTAGATTTATATATTAAAACATAGTCAATATTTTCATCATAGTTTTTATCTTTGAACATTGTATAAAGATAACCTTCATAGGAGATAAATCCAGGAATTTTGATATCATATCTATTTGCAATTTTTTTTATATTATTGTTTTTTCCAAAATAACTAATTCCATCAATGAAAAGAAATGAATTTATTAAAGAGTCCTCTTCATCATAGCTATATTTCAACCTATCCTTTATTAACGGCAATTTTGGGTTTGTCCGTTTAAAAAAAGTAATTACTAGATCGTGAAGTTCATCTTTTGAATATGGTGGTAAATATGGTGGCGAATATGGTGGTCCAACTTCAAAAACCAAAGTACCTAAATATTCATTATTTATTTTATTAATATCATAGTCTTTGAGCTTAACTATTTCAGAATTATTTTTCAAACTATTAATTAAATCTTTGGGAATCAAATTTATTATTTCATCTGACAAACCTATATCTTTTAGCTCAACCCTAGTGCTTTCATCAACTACGACTGGTGTATTGAACACAATAATTTTATACCCAATAACCACTATATATATTAATGATAATACAAGTATTATTTTTTTTATATTCTTTAAATTTATCAAAAAATCACTCCTAAATAATTATGAAATAATTATCTGTGTAAAGCAAATTTAAAATAAGCTCACCGTACACAGATAATTTTTTATTATTCTACCGCTTTTACTACTATATTTTTACTGTCACTTACAGTATTAAGACTATTTAATATTTTTTCTTTGTATTCTTTGGTATATCTTTTATTACTTGTCATATAGGGCCTATCTTTCTAAAAGTATTATATTATCTACACGACAACTATTCTAAAATATAGGGGAAGCATAAGAAACACATACAGCTATTCTTTATCGTCTTCAAGTATTTTATCAATTTTATCTCGTAATTCAATATACATATATAATACTAAAGCTACTATTACCGAACCATAAACTACTATACCCATCTCAGAACCTAATCCTATTATCATGACTCCTACAAACAAAGAAAGAAAAAAAATACTCAAAAAAAATGACATAACTTACCCCCTCATATTATTTATTTAATATACTATCAATAAGACAAGTATTCAACTTTAATTGAATACTTGTCTGTATGGATTAAAAAATTATTAAAAATTATATGTCTTTATACAAGAGTCTGCAGTTTCTACAAACAACTCAAACGAAATACTTGGAGATCCATAAGTAATTCCTATTGACGTTATATTTAATATTGAATGCCCATATTTTGCTAAAAGTTGCACATTATTATGTTCATGTTCATAACACACTAAAACAAAACTACCATTTCCACTTTTTGCCCAACTTGTTAATGGAGGTTCTCCACGAATCATCTTAAAATCAAAGCCAACTCCATTTGACGCTGGAGATATTCCATCTATCATATCATCTGAAAAATCAACAGTATTTATTATAGTTGTACCAATTGCATAATCAATCTCTGCTTGAACTGTATTTTCATGACATATATAGTCTCCGCTCCATGAGAAACCAACAGCATCTCTAAACGTAAAAATTGGTTTCTGATTCCAATTCCATGAGAAAGATATGTTTATAACAGTTCCATTACTATTAACTGTTGTACCATCAACATCATGTATTATACCTACTTCTGCAGAAGATTTTAACAAGACTTCTTCTGGAATAACGTCATAACTCTTTAACGATTTTAGTAATTCTATTTGTGAATCAGAATATCCAAGTTTTAATAATTCAGAATAACTATAATCACTTCTTTTCTTTAATTCTTCAATATAATTTAACTCTTTTATTTCAATTATTTCGGACTCATTATATCCTGATTTTTCTAGTTCAGAAACACTTTTGTCCTTTAAGTTTTTTATCATTTCATATTCATTTACTGTAACATGATTTAATGTATTACTTTCTGAATCAAATGATAAAGCAAATCCATTTAGTGGTAATGCTAATAAGCATATTAGAATCATTAATATTATTTTCTTCATTTTAATCCTCCAATTAATTTATTAAATTAAATATTATTTTCACTTAAAATACTCCTAATAAATTACAGGCTGGCTTATATAAGTCGTAGACTCTAATAAGCTTCCATCACCGTAAACGTATCCAAATGAAACCATCCTATACTGGTATCCATATAGAACGTCCCAACTCTCACTTAGCCCAGTGAAAGTGCCTTCTTTTCTAGTTGACCAACTTTTGATAGTATCCCAGTTTCCACTAGAATATCTTTGTAGCCAAATAATAATTTTTACCTCATCAGCATCTCTTGCATCAATAGCCGATGTTAACATAGCTTTTCCGGATGAAGTAATATAAAACTCATTGTCAAAGGCCGTAATATTAGAAAATCTTGGTTGTGGCTCTATGTTTATTTCTTTAAAATCTTCAGTTGCACTTACATTAATTGATATTACTGTTGATATAATCATGGTACATAGTATAATTTTAAAAATGTTCCGTTTCAAATTATCACCTCCTTAAATTGGCCTTCACTATATATAACCAATTAGGTTGGTGATTTATTACACTTAATTTGAAACTTTTTATTTTTTTTGTAGATTATTAGCAATTTTTGTAATTTCTTCTTTTAATCTCGAAAAGATTATGAAATATTTTCAATTAAGTTACTTGTATGATAATATAATAATATCTGACACTAAGGAGTTGTCCAATGAATAAAAATTTCTACATTTTAGTAATAGTTATGGCAATTATTCTTTTACTTGGTTGTTCCAACAATCGATCTGAAAACAATAATATAGTTGATGGTTCGATGGAAGAAAGTATAATTTCTATCGAAATTATAAATAATGTTAGAAAAAAAACTTTTACTTCTAAGGATGATTTATCAGAAATTTTTGAAATAATAAATAATATAAACATCATAGAACAAGATTTTGTATCTTTTGAAGATAAAGATATTTTAAAGGTGAATCTCTATAATAAAAATAACGAAAAAATCAAATCAATATCTTTAGTCTATAACATGGTTTTCATTGATAATATATGGAGCTATGATTCTTATGATGCTTACAGTAAAATGATTAAACTCTATGAAGAATCTAATAGTATAGAAATAGAAGTAGATGATTTAGTAAATATAAATTTTATTAAGAAACAAAGACAGGAGAAAACTTTAAAGGATGCATTAAAGGGAACTTGGGTTGACCAAAATAACTCTATTATAAAGTTTGATGGTGAATTTTTATATCAAGGTGAAAATAACGAGCATAAATTTAAATACGTAATTAATAAAGATTCATCTAAAACAGCGACTCTTGTTTTTTACGGCACAGAAGGGTTTTTTATTGATGATAAAGAGTTATTTGAATATGAAATAGTTTTGGATAATTCAAACTCATACATAAAACTTAATAAAAGTATCGGTAATCAAGTTTATCAATACAAATTAATCTATGTTGATAATGGTTTACTACTAGGGTCTTTAAATTCTTCTTTTTTTATAAATTAACTATTTTTATGAGCAAGCATGAAACTTTCAGTATAGTAAGATTACTATACTGAAAGTTAAACCATTCATATCTCTCATCTCATGATTATTCAAAGTAAATATATTAATAAATATTATAATTATAATAAGTGTAAACAGTGAAGCCTAGAAGATAAGCATCTATTTCTTCAGTAGTATCTATTAATTCATATCCATTTTGAAAGGTAATAGTTTTATAATATGTTTGACTATCAATTCTAACTGGATTTCCCCATTGATCATATGAATAGACTTCCTTTGTATAATCAACAACTTCATCTACGTATGATTTTGGATTCACTAAATTAGATTCGGTAGCATGAATATATGAAAAAGATGTTGTAATTAAAATTATAATTAAAACTAAAAAAAATCTTTTTTTCATCTTTAATACCTCCATTTGTATAATTTACTCTAAATTAGATTCAAATCATTTAATGCAATATCACGTTACTTATATAACTAGTGATTTAAATGAAATTCCATATACATATATATCCTTAGGTAGTTCGTATATGTTACAACTATTTCCACATACTATGATTTTATCCTTTAATTATCATATTTAAATCACCTCCTTAAATTGGTCTTCACTATATATAACCGTTTAAGACGGTGATTTGTTACACTTAATTCGAAACTTTTTATTATTTTTCTAGATTATTAGCAATTTTTAATATAGTATTTCTATCTAAATTGTTTTGTATTCTAAAAATTCTTTCATCATTGTTCCATATTAGAATAAGTCGGTTGTCTTTTTCTATCAACATACCTTCATTCCCATTTACATCAATTTCTATAATAGTAGCACCTTCTGTGTCTATTTGAGACTCAAAGTTCATACTACTTTGTATGATCTTTATATATTGATCCAAGTTATTTTCAAAGGTTAAATATTTACTATTTCCAAATTCCTCTGCAGTTATCAGTTCAAAATTATCTGGTATAAAAGTAGGATAGTAATATTCTTTCCATTCATCTGGAAGTTTACTTTTAAAGTTATTACCTATATCTTTTCGGTGAGAGATTAGGCTGTATTTTTGATATGTATCAATAATCATATTGAAAAAATTAATTCTAATTGCTTCTACACTTATTATTATTATTGAACTTATTAAGCTGTAACTGGTAAACTAAAAGGGAGAGATTTTGGCAAACAAAAATGGATAACTTTTCTTAAATAGATATATTAAAATC
>JAWSUU010000146.1:0-6409 GCA_033549325.1 Bacillota bacterium
AGCCGTATACGAGACCCGTATGTACGGTTCAATGAGAGGGAAGTAATACTTGCTATTATTTCTCTACTCTATTTTCATAATAGTAAGGAGCTTAAAAATGAAATTTATAAATAAATTAAAATACGATTTGCAAAGAGCTGTAGAGGTTGATCCGGCAGCGAGAAATAAATTGGAAGTATTTCTACTGTATCCTTATATTAAGGCATTAATCATCCACAGTTTTACCCATTTTCTTTATAATAAAAAAATGTTTTTTCTTTCAAGATTAATATCAAATTTTGGAAGATTCCTTACAGGAATAGAGATACATCCTGGTGCTGAAATAAAAGAAGGGCTTTTCATAGATCATGGAATAGGAGTTGTAATAGGTGAAACTGCTGTAATAGGAAAAAATGTTCATATGTATCATGGAGTTACTTTAGGTGGTACTGGAAAAGAGCGAGGTATAAGGCATCCCACAGTGGAAGACAATGTAGTAATTGGAGCTGGTGCGATTTTATTAGGAGATATAATAATAGGAAAAGGAACAAAAGTAGGAGCAAATGCTGTAGTTTTAGAAAGTACTAATCCTTATTCAACAGTGGTGGGAGTAAAAGCTAAAGAAGTTAAAAAAAGAGGATAGTAATAAGATTTTATTGCTATCCTCTTTTTAACATATTATACAATTTTATTTTTTAATGAGCCTAATTTATCGATTCTACATTCTACTACATCTCCTGATTTAAGCATCTTAGGTGGATTAAATCCCATACCTACTCCAGAAGGAGTGCCGGTAAGTATTATATCTCCAGGATATAATGTCATCCCTTTTGATAAGTCACTTATTAAATAAGGAATATCAAAAATCATATGTGATGTATATGAAGACTGTCTTACTTCGTCGTTCACAAGACATTCAAGCTTTAAATCAAATGGCATATTAAGGGAAGATTTATGCAAAATATAAGGGCCAATAGGACTAAAATTATCTAAAGATTTCCCCTTAAACCACTGTATATGACCTGTTTGAAGATCACGTGCCGACAAATCATTAGCAATTGTGTAACCGAATATATATTTTTCAACATCTTCTGTTTTTACATCTTTACACTTTTCGCCTATAACTACAGCTAATTCCACTTCGTAATCAACTTCTTTTGTAGCATTCCATGGAATATTCACATCTTCATCTGGTCCTACTGTTGGATGGGAAGTTTTAGTAAAGTAGATAGGTTTGGTAGGTATATCTCCCTTTAAGTCCTTGTTAGATGAAAGCTCGTTAACATGGTCGGAATAATTTTTACCTACACATAGTAAATTCCTCTTGGTAAAGGGAATAGGTGAAAGAATTTTTACATCTTTAGCAGGAATTTTTTTGAACCCGTCGCTATTTATACTTTCTTTTATTTCTTCAATAATCTCATCATTTGACATTTCAATAAGTTCATTCATAGTTGATGGAGGTTTTATACCAACTTTTTTAAAAATTTCATCAGCTGGAATTATACTTTCACCATCTTCAGATAAAAAACCAATTTTTTCAAAATTCTTATAATTATAATTTAAAATATACATTAAATACCTCCTTGAATAGATTAATTAATTATAACATAATAAATTATTTCTTTAAATAATTGTATATATTTAATATAATGAACAAAGATGGGTAAATAACTAGTGGGTAGTATTAAATAAATAGAAAGAGGGATTTTATGATTAAGAACTGGGATGAATTTTTAATTCCCTACGAACAGGCAGTCGAAGAATTAAAAGTAAAACTAAAAAGCATAAGAAAAGAATTTAGAGATGTTAACGAATACTCTCCTATAGAGTTTGTAACCGGTAGAGTAAAGGAAATATCAAATATAATCGAAAAATCCAGAAAGAAAAAAGTTGACATAGAAGAAATAGAAGATATTGCAGGTATTAGAATAATCTGTCAACTTGTGGCTGACATACCTGAGGTAGTTAAAATAATAAGAAACAGAGATGGAAAAGATTTGAAGATAGTTGAAGAAAGAGACTATATTGATAATCAAAAAGAAAGTGGCTATAGAAGTTACCACATAATTATAAAATACACTGTTCATACTGCATTTGGAGAAAAAGAAATACTTGCAGAAATTCAAATTAGAACATTAGCAATGAATTTTTGGGCAACAATAGAGCACTCTATTAACTATAAATTTGATAAAAAAATTCCGAAAGACCTTAAAAAAAGATTAAAAAATGCTGCTGAAGCAGCTAATAGACTAGATGAAGAAATGTCGAAAATAAAACTGGAAATTGTAGATGCTCAAGAGATTTTCATGATAAGGTCATCTTTAGTTGCGAAAATTCTAAAAAAGATACAGTTCTTATATTTTAGCGGTAATGTGGAAAAAGAAAAGCTGAAAAAATTACAGGAAGAATTCTATGTTTATCGAGAAAGTGGTTCTATAGAGGATTTAAGAAATTTAAATAGAAAATTAGAAGAACTTAACCAAAAATACTATATACAGGATTAGGAGGAAGAAATGATTAATAAAAAAATTATTGAAAATGTCATAGAAGCAGCTCTAAGTACAGGTGGAGATTTTGCGGAAGTGTTTATAGAAGATAAAAAGGGTATTGGAATCAACATGATTTCAGGTAAAACTGAAAATATAATGTCCGGAAGAGATTTTGGTATAGGTATAAGGATATTTAAAGATTTCAACAGTGTTTATGCCTACACTAATAAAAGTGATGAAGAAACCTTAATACAAACTGCTAAAAAAGCATCTAAATCACTGCTGGGTAGTAATGATATAAAAGATATTGTAATTAATAATATTAAATATGAAAACAAACATATTATTAAAATAAATCCTACAGAAATACCAACTAAGAAAAAAATAGAGGCTATGAAAAGAGCATATATAAGTGCTAAAGAATTTGATAAAATAATATCTCAAGTTACTGTTAATTATCAAGACTACAACCAGAAGATTGCTGTTGCAAATTCAGAGGGTTTGTATGTTGAGGATGAAAGAACAAGAGGAAGAATTGCAATAGGTGCAGTAGCTACTAAAGACGGTGAGATGCAGTCTGGTGGATCAGCACCGGGAGCACATAAAGGTTTTGAGTTAATTGAAGATTTAGATATAGAATGGCATGGAAAAGAAGCAGCAAGGATAGCGAAAACCATGGTAAATGCAGACTACAGTCCATCAGGAAAAATGCCTGTAATTATCCACAATGGCTTTGGCGGAGTAATTTTTCATGAAGCCTGCGGTCATGGTTTGGAAGCTACTTCGGTAGCAAAGGGAAATTCAGTTTTTGCTGATAAAATAAACCAGCAAGTTGCTTCTGAAATAGTAACCGCTGTAGATGACGGAACTATAGAAAATGAGTGGGGATCTTCAAATATAGATGATGAAGGAAATCCTACTCAAAAAAATATCTTAATAGAAAAGGGTATATTAAAAGGTTATATGATTGATAAGCTTAACGGGAGAAGAATGGAAATGGAAGCAACTGGTTCTTCGAGAAGGCAATCATATAAATATTCACCTACTTCAAGAATGACAAATACATATATTGCTAAGGGTAAATCAAAATTCGAAGATATTATTGCAAATACTGAGAAAGGATTATTTGCAAAATATATGGGTGGAGGTTCTGTTAATCCGGCAACTGGAGAATTCAACTTTGCTGTAATGGAAGGATATTTAGTTGAAAATGGAGTTATAAAAAAACCTGTTAGAGGAGCAACTTTAATAGGCAAGGGTGTAGATATACTTAAGAAAATTGACATGGTAGGAGATAATTTATCCTTTGGACAGGGAATGTGCGGCTCTTCAAGTGGCTCTGTGCCTGCAAATGTAGGGCAACCTACTATAAGAGTATCTGAAATAACTGTAGGAGGTAGAGAGTAAATGAGAGACTTTAATGAATTAAAAACGAATATATTTAACAAAGCAATAGAAGCTGGAGTAGAAGATGTAGAAATATACTATTCGCAGGGTAGAGATCTTAATATAAAAGTTTTTCAAAGTGAAATAGACGGATATAAGTTAGCTGAAGCAGAAGGACTCGGATTAAGAGGAAAGTATAATGGTGAGATGGGTTATTCATATACAGAAAAAGTGGATGATACATCTGTAGAATTCCTAGTTGAAAATCTTATAGAAAATGCAAAAAATATTGATAGAGAAGATAAAGAAGAAATATTTGAAGGATCAAAAAAATATAAGGAAGTAAATAATTTTAATGATAGTTTGGAAAAAGTAGAAGAAATAGAAAAGATTAATTTTGTTAAAAATCTTGAGAAAGAAGCTTTAGAACTTGATGAAAGGATTAAATCAATACAGGATTGTGTATATGGAGATGGATTTAGTGAAACAGTAATATCAAATACTAAGGGATTAGATATAAAGGATAAATCAAATTTAGCTTATACATATGTAGGAGTAGTAGCAAAAGAGGAAGAAGATATACAAAGCGGATTTGCATATAAGGTAACTAATGATTTTAAAGAACTTAACTATAAGGCGATAGCTAGAGAGGCTGTCGATGAAGCTATTTCAATGCTAGGTGCTAAAAGCATAAAATCCGGTAAATATCCAGTTATATTGAGAAATAATGCATCTGCAGATATTCTTGAAGCTTTCACTTCAGTATTCTCAGCGGAAAGAGTACAAAAAAATCTTTCTCTATTAAAAGATAAACTTCATGAAAAGATTGCTTCAGAAAAGATTACTTTAGTTGATGATCCATTTATGGAAAAAGGCTATTCTTCTTCAGGCTTTGACAGTGAAGGCGTTCCTACAAAGGAAAAAAATGTAATTAAAAATGGCCAGCTTAACACCTATTTACACAATTTAAAAACAGCATATAAGGATGGTATAGAAAGTACAGGAAATGCCAGTAGAAGCTCATATAAATCCTCAATAGGCATATCTCCTACTAACATGTATATAAAACCGGGAGATAAAAAATTAGATGATTTAATTAAGGAAGTAGAAGAAGGGTTGTTAATTACAGATGTACAAGGTCTTCATGCCGGATTGAACCCTATATCCGGGGATTTTTCATTGTCAGCACAGGGCTTTTTAATAAAAGAAGGAAAAATAAAGGATCCTGTAAATCAAATAACCATCTCAGGAAATTTTCTTGAAATGCTTAAAAATGTAGACGAAGTAGGAGAAGACTTAAGATTTGGATTGCCATCAAGTGCCTATATAGGTTCACCTTCTTTAAAGATTAAAAGCCTAGACATAGCAGGAGAATAGATAATATAACCTTGACACTAATAAGATAATAAAGTATACTAATATTAAATGATAATTGATACTAATTATCATTTAATATTTTTTTAAGGAGGTCTATATGATAAATTATATTATAGGAGCATTGGTTTTAATACCTGCAGCTTATATTGTTTATAAAAAACTTAAAGATATAAAAACCGGCGAAAGTACATGTTCATCGGGTGGAGGATGCAGCAGCTGCGACTTTAACTCTCAATGTACAACGGAAAAAGTTAATTGAAAAAGTTTAATTGGCTATCTTTATAGGGTTCTATGCATTTAGGTGAATTATTTGATGTACTGTTAACAAATGTTGACACTTGATATTTATTAAAAGAATTATCTGAGAATGGTTCAAACAAGTCTAAAGTATTAATAGATTTTAGATTTTGAGAAAGCCATTCTTTTTTATTTGTTTCTCTTTTTATTACAGGCATACGGTGGTGTATGTCTTTTACTACCTTTGAAGGTTTTGTAGTTAAAATACTGCAGTATTCTTCATCTTTAAGCTTCCTATAAATACCTAGAAAATAAAACATAGAAAAATCTTCAAAAGAAAATAGAAAAGGTGTTTTTTTAATACCTTCCTTCTTCCACTCGTAAAAACCATTGGAAAGTATTAGACATGGTTTAAAATCGTTTATTATATTTTTCTTTTTTTCAATTATACTTTCTGACTTTGTATTGATCATATTAAAATTGGAATAGGGAACCCCCCATTTATATTTTTTGACTCTAATACTATGATTATCTTCAGCTAAAACGTATACGGTTTGGAAAGGTGCAATATTATAACTCGGATTATAATTTTTTATTTCATCAGTGTTTATATCCTTCCATTGTTTTGCTAATTCTTCAAGAATTTTACTTAAATCATATGATAATAAATATCTACCGCACATAACATCCTCCTATAATTATATAATATCAAAAATATTTTTTTAAATAAAGACAAATTAGTAATTAGCATTTGACAAAAACTCTAAAAAAGATTAATATAATAATGTGCATATGCTCAAAACGAAGGAGTTTCAGCTTCTAAAGGAGCAGGTATAACAGCTGCTCAATGTGCTACTGATAGCGGAGCAGATGCAGTTCTAACATATCAGTGTGGTAGGAATGCAGCTGATGTATTAAGTGCAGCAATCATTAAATTC
>JAWSUU010000147.1:0-6385 GCA_033549325.1 Bacillota bacterium
AGCAAAAAAACCAATCTTTTTTCATGATATAAATGGATATTTTTGTAGTGCTGATGTATACATAGCTTCATTAAAGAATGATAAGCTTGTTTATGAAAACATCGTTAAATATCTAAATTCCCGTATCTTTCATTTCATTTGCAGTATCGAATTAAAAAAAGTAGGTCAGGATTTATACGAATTTTATCCTTACTCTTTGAAAAAATTACCGATTATTAACAAAAAATATTTAATAGACCATACTTTATATGGGTATATACAATATGAGGAGTATTTAAATAATATTTTTAATTTAAATAAAGAAGAAATCAACATAATTAATAGCACAATTTGAGGAGTGTTCATATGATGAAAAAAACGATTATTTTTATTTTAATTTTTGCAATTTTAGGAATAAATGTATTTGGAGCAACTATATACTTTGACTTACAAGATCATTGGGCAAGAGAAGATATTTACTGGGGAACAAACGAAGTAAGCATTTATAACGGTTATGGAGATTATACATTTAAACCTGATAGAAATATATCCAGATCAGAGTTTATAACGATATTATATAGGGCTGGGAAAAATCAAAATATATTTTACGATGATTTTTCTGGAGACCTTAATTATGATGACTTTAATATATATAACTGGTCATATTCATACGTCTTAAGTCTAAAGAATAACATTCACCTAATTAGTGATAAAAATATTCAAGATATATTTTCAGGCAATAAGTTTGAACCAAATAAACCAATTACTAGAGAGGAAGCAGCTAGACTTACCGCTCTTATTTCCACAGAACCAGTTGAAGAAATAGATTTGGAATTTAATGACATAAGCAGCAGATATTCTTATAGAAAGGAAATACAGAAACTGTACAGTAATGGTATTATAATTGGATATAGCGATAGTACATTTAGGCCAAATGAAAATATAACTAGAGCAGAATCAGCTAGACTCATAAAAAACATTTTCGAAGATTTATACTATCGAAAAGATATATTTATGGATAAAGTAAAATACTTAAATGAATATAAATTATATTTTCCACTTTTTGGGAATTATAACTACAATGAAAACAACGAGGAGGATGAAAAGTATATCAAAGCCGTTAGTACTTTAGAGTACTTAAATTTTGGTGGGTATCTATATCCTGGTGATGAACACTTATATGATACAACTCCTGTAAAGACACTTACTGCATTACATAATAATGACTACAGAAATAAAATAGGTACTAAATACTATATTTTAAAATATGGAAAAATCGAAAGAGATAGTAGAATCAAATTTATAGAAACATTACTTCAACTCCTTTATAAAAATGAAGATTTAACCCATAGAAGTAAGATGCTCGTTTTAAAGGAGCTCTTTTCATATGAAAAAGACCCCGAACTATACAGTATAGTAGTAGATAGCTTAATTGAATCTTCAGATTTATATACAGAAAAATTTGACCTGTGCTTTTTAAAGATTGATTATTTAATAGACAACGATAGTCTTGAACTTCTTGATGAAAATAAATTCAATAATTTAGAAGAAATCCTTAAATTCTTAATGGATAATGAAAGTAATTTGGAAGATGAAGAAATTGAAAAAATAAATAACTTGAAAAAAGATGAAAAGTTTAATATAATTCTATACTATAAACTAAATAAAAGTTTAGTAGATTATGAAACAGGTAACTATGAATCTGGATATGAGAAATTATATAATACATACAAGTTTTTACAAAATCACGATGAATATAATAATTTACTAAATGAAAAAGAAAAAACTATTATAGGTGCATTAAAAGAATTAAAATCAATGTATTAATTTATCTATAAAATTAAAGACTATTAAAAATAGACAGTACTTTAGTACTGTTTATTTAATGGAAAAAATAAGGTGGTAAAATGAAAGAAAAAATTATAAACATAGCAGTAATAGCACACGTAGATGCTGGAAAATCAACACTAGTAGATGCTTTCTTATCTCAAAGTGGAGTATTCAGAGATAATGAAGAAGTTGTAGATTGTATTATGGATAGTAATGATTTAGAAAGAGAAAGAGGAATAACAATATATTCTAAAAACTGTTCAATTATGTATAAAGGAATAAAAATTAATGTTATCGATACTCCGGGACATGCGGATTTTTCCTCTGAAGTAGAAAGAGTAATAAAATCTGTTGATACGGTTATTCTTTTAGTAGATTCAAGTGAAGGACCTATGCCTCAAACTAGATTTGTATTACAAAAATCTCTAGAGATGGGTTTGAAACCTATATTATTGGTAAATAAAGTAGACAAAAAAGATGAAAGAGCTGAAGAAGTAGTTAATATGGTATTTGACATGTTTTTTGAACTTGATGCCACAGAAGAACAGCTTCACTTTCCTATACTGTACGGTATAGCTAAAGAAGGTATAGTTATGAAAAATATGGATGATGAAAGTAATGACATAACACCTTTAATAGAGACTATCGTAGAACATACAGGTGTATATCCAGATTTAGACGAAGAAGACCTACAACTGCAAATTTTTGATCTTGCATATGATGATTATATTGGTAGACTGGGGATAGGAAGAATTTATAAAGGTAAAATAGAAAAAGGACAAAATATTTCAATATATAAAAGAAACGGTGAAATTAAGGATGAGAAAATTTCACAAATTTTCACATATAAAGGTTTACAAAGAACACCTGTTGACGTAGCTACATCAGGAGATATAGTTATAATATCGGGAATACCGCACATATCTATTGGAGAAACCATAGGTATAAAAAACAAAATAGACAAAATGGAAATGATAAAAATTGAAGAACCTACATTATCTATGAATTTCATGGTAAATAAATCACCCCTTGCTGGTAAAAGCGGTAAATACCTCACATCCAGACAGATTAGAGAAAGACTTCATAAGGAACTGGAAGTAAATGTAGGTATGACAGTAGAAGAACTTCCTGGCCAAAAAGATGCTTTTAAAGTATCCGGAAGAGGAGAACTTCATCTATCCATATTATTGGAAAATTTAAGAAGAGAAGGCTATGAAATAGCTGTTTCTAAACCTGAGGTTATATTCAAAAATGAAGACGGTAAAAAACTTGAACCTGTAGAAAAAATTGTAATTGAAGTACCTGAAAATTATCAGGGAGTTGTAATAGAAAAAATTAACAAAAGAAAAGGTCGAATGGTAAAAATGGAAGCAAAGGGAAGTTATATGGTTATGGAATATATTGTACCTACTAGAGGCCTTATCGGTTACAAAAGCGAATTTATTAATGATACCAGAGGAGAAGGAACACTTATTAGAAGATTTGATTCCTACGAGGAATATAAAGGAGAAATAGAACATAGGAAAAATGGTGTTTTAATTTCTCAAGAAGATGGTGTTGCTATGAACTACTCCCTTTACAATTTAAATGAAAGAGGTAGACTGATTATTAATAGTGGTGATGAAGTTTACGAAGGAATGGTAATCGGTATTTGTAATAGAAGTGAAGATATGGTAGTAAACCCATGTAAAAACAAAAAATTAACAAATATGAGATCAAGTGGTTCTGATGATAGTTTAAAAATTCAGCCACCGATAGATATGAATCTTGAGGATGCTTTAGAATTTATTGAAGATGATGAATTAGTTGAAATAACTCCCGATAGCATAAGAGTTAGAAAGAAACTTTTAAAAGAAATTGATAGAAGAAAACAAAGAAATTAGATTAAAAAGGAGTATATAATGATTAAATATGTATTATTTGATTTAGATGGCACATTGGCAGACACTGAAGATGTGATAGTTGAATCATTCAAACATATTCATCAAAAATTCAACAACAACGAACCTCTAAGAGAAGAAATCCTTAAAACTTTTGGAGAACCGCTAAAAGAAACATTAAAAAGAGATTTTAAAGAAGAACTTGAAGTTGTTTTAGAAGAGTATAGAAGATATCATAGAGGGATATTTCATGATCATTTAAAACCTCATAAAAATGCTATTGAAATAGTCAAGACACTATACAACGAAGGATTTATTCTGGGAGTTGTAACCTCAAGACTAAGTGATACAGCTGTAGAAATACTGGAAACATTTGACATAAAGAAATATTTTAAAGCCGTAATAGCAGTAGATGATACAAAAAACCACAAACCTCATCCCGAACCTTTAATGAAAGCAATTGAGAAAATGGAAGGGGATTCAACTTCAAGTATTTATATTGGAGATACTAGATTTGATATTGAATGTGCTAAAAATGCCAATGTTATGTCTGCTCTTGTAGGGTGGAGTCACTATGCAGAAGATGAAGATAAAATTAAACCGAATTTTATAATAAATGATTTTATGGAGCTAATTAATATAGTAAAATTCAATTAATTATTACAATAAATTAACAAAACTCACAACCTAATATGATATAATCAACTTGATATATATACACTAGTGAAAATAAATACTAGAATTTTGTTTTTTGGTATTATCCTGGGAGGTGTTAAAATCAAGGGGGTTTAAAATGAAAACAAAATATAAATTTATAATTATGGTGGTTATATTTATTCTTTTATTTTCTGTAACAGCATATGCTGAAGAAGTAGAAGGTAGTCCTTATGGGGTTCTCTCATTAATACCACCATTACTTGCAATTGCTTTAGCATTTATTACAAAACAGGTTATTCTATCCTTATTCCTAGGGATTTTTTCAGGAGTAATGATGCTTTACAACTATAACCCATTTATTTCCTTTTTAAGAACTTTAGATACATACATTCTAGGGAGTCTTGCCGACGGATGGAATGCAGGTATAATAATTTTTACTCTATCTATTGGAGGTATGGTTGGAATAATTGGGAAAATGGGAGGAACAAAAGCTATAGCCGAAGCCCTATCAAAAAGAGCTAAGGATGCAAGAAGCGCACAATTAGCCACAACTCTCATGGGTATACTTGTATTTTTTGATGATTATGCTAATACTCTAATAGTTGGACCTACAATGAGACCATTAACTGATAAAATGAATGTTTCAAGAGAAAAATTAGCTTACATTGTTGACTCTACCGCTGCTCCTGTTGCTGGCATGGCCTTTATATCTACCTGGATTGGTTATGAAATTGGACTAATATCAGATGTTTTTACAACAATGGGTGTAGAGGGAAATTTCTTCATGGTATTTATTAGAACAATACCTTACGCTTTTTATAACATTTTCACATTAGTTCTGATTTACAACTTAATTTTACAAAGGAAAGATTACGGACCTATGTATGATGCAGAAGTTAGAGCAAGAACTACAGGTGAAGTTTTAGGAGATGGAGCAAAACCAATGTCCAGCCTGGATACTGAAGAGTTTGCAGACAAAAGAGAAATAGAATTAAAAGTCTCAAATGCAGCTGTTCCAATTATCACTTTAGTTCTAGCAGCGTTTTTTGGACTGTGGTACAACGGATGGGTTTTAGGAGAAGGATCGATTCCATGGACTGACATTAGAGGATGTTTCGGCAATGCTGACGCTTCAGTTGTTCTGATATGGGCTGCTGTTCTAGGAAGTATTGTGGCCGGTGTTTTAGCTCTTAGCAGAAAAATTATGAACCTAAGCGAGGTTTTTGATTCATGGGTTGATGGGTGCAAATCTTTGTTGATTACAGCTATAATTTTAATTTTAGCTTGGTCCATAGGGTCAGTAGTTGGAGAAGTCAAAACAGCAGCATTTTTAATCCAAGTAGTTTCGGATACTGTACCATCAATATTACTACCTATACTAGTTTTCGGAATATCTTGTTTGGTAGCTTTTTCTACAGGGACATCATGGGGTACTATGGCTATAGTTGTACCATTAGCAGTTCCTTTAGCAAGTGCTTATGTTACAGTTGACCCAACCACATCACCAGTAGTATTAGCTACATTAAGTGCTGTTTTATCAGGATCTATATTTGGAGATCACTGTTCACCGATATCAGATACTACTATAATGTCATCTATGGCTTCCGGATCAGATCATATTGACCACGTTAAGACACAAATTCCTTATGCACTTACTGGAGCTGCCTTTGCAATGATATCATATATTATAGTTGGTGCTTTTGATAGTGTTTTAGGTTCAATTTTAGCATTGTTGTTTGGCTTTATAGGTTTATATATCTTTGTTAAATTATTTGGTAAAAAAACAGATAAAGATACTTTAGTAAATCAAGAATAAATAAACCCAGGATAATACAGAGAGAGTAAGTCGAAAATTACTTTCTCTATTTTATTTATTGGATATTTATTATATAATAGATTATCAAAACTAAAGGAGTACACATGACATACTTATTCTTAGCCATTTTTTTAAGTTCGATAATACCTGTTATTTTTAAATTTACAGAAAATAAAAATCTAAATAGATATGCAGTTACTTTTTTTAACTACCTTACAGCCAG
>JAWSUU010000148.1:0-6366 GCA_033549325.1 Bacillota bacterium
TTGGTCCTTTAGTGATGGGGTACGTACTGGAATACACCAGTTTCGAATTTTCTTGGAAGTTTGCAGCTGCAATTGTTTTAACTGCTTCTTTTGCAATGATTCTTTTAGAAAAAATCGATAGAAAAAAAACAGATAAACTTATAGATGAAAAAGTTAAGTAACTAAAAGGAGTTAGGTTTCCCTAACTCCTAATATTTTATATTTCTTCAAAATCTTCTTTACCTACTCCACATAATGGGCATACCCAATCATCTGGTAGATCATCGAAAGAAGTTCCTGGATCTATTCCATTATCAGGATCTCCCTCAGCTGGATCATAAATATAACCGCAAACAGTGCATTCATATTTCTTCATACTATTTCACCTCTTTCACTAGATATATTAATTTATTAAAAGTTATTTTTATTATAACATAACTTACTCCTCTTGTTTAACTATTAATTAATTTATTTACATTTTTTATTTTTCTCTTTCTCTTGTATATAGGAGTTTTGTTTTCCTGGTAAACATTATGTCTATCGGTATAAGAATTTCCTTCATCACTTTTATATATTACTCCTAGAGGAAATTTATCCTTTTCTAAAGCTTTCTCATAAGCATTACTTAAGGAAGTACTGTCGTAATCATCGTTTAAATAGTATGAATTTTCCTTATACCATTTATTAGTGTTTATTTTATTAAATGATACACATGGTTGGAAAATATCAACTAAAGCGTATCCATTGTGATTTATTGCTTTTTTTATTATTTCTTTTGTTTCTTCCATATCACTTGTAAAAGCTCTTGCTACAAAAGTAGCTCCTGCTGATAATGCTAATGATATTGGATTAAGGGGCTTTAATATAACTCCATCTACTTGAAGAGGTGTTTTAAAACCTATTTGGCTTGTTGGTGATGCCTGACCTTTAGTCAATCCGTAAACCATGTTGTTGTGTACCAGGTGTGCCACATCAATATTTCTTCTAATATTGTGAAGAAAATGGTTGCCACCTTCCCCGTACATATCACCATCTCCACCTTCTACAATAACCTTTAAATCCGGATTTGTAGATTTAACTCCAAATCCGACAGCCATAGCTCTTCCATGAAGTCCATTAAAGAAGTTGGTGTTTACATACTGGGGCATTTTCGCTGCTTGACCTATTCCTGATACTAATGCTATATCTTTCTGTTCTAAATTCATTTCTTCAAGAGCTTTTATTAAAGTCTTTCTCAGTGGAAAGTTACCACATCCTGGACACCAGGCTATATCTATATTATCTCTAATGTCAAAAGTCATTACAGCACCTCCTTTAATTTCTTTTCTATTTCTTCTATGCTAAATGGTTCTCCGCTGTATTTAAGTACTTTTTTATCGACTTTAATATCCAATTCTAATTTTAGTAAATTAGCCAATTGTCCTTTATAGTTATTTTCAACTACTATAACTTTTTCTGCTTTTTCAAAGTATTCTTTCAAATCTTCATGCAAAGGATACAGCTGCTTGATATTTAAAAATGAAGTGTTTGATTCTTTATTTTTATTTACAAATTCCGCTAATACTCCATAGGTCGAACCCCAACCTACTACCAAGTTTTTGTTGTCCTTGTCACCAATTAATTCAGGTTTTATATAGTCTTCTAAAATTTTTGCTGTTTTTCTCATTCTTTTTTCATTCATTTTGCTTCTAATATTGAAATCTTCAGTTCCTAAACCTTCTTCGGTATGTTCGTGACTGTCGCCTTTTACTACACCTTTTCCGTATCCAGGTATACCTCTTGGGGATATACCATCTTCTGTGATTTTATATCTTTTGTAATCTTCCTGGGTTTCAACTATATTTTGCTCTAAATATTTATCATTTAATTCAAATTTTTTCATTTGAGAGTTTGAGTCTACATAAAATTGATCTGTAAGAATAAATGCCGGTACCTGATATTTATCAGCCAAATAGAAAGCTTTTTGAGTAAGTTCAATACCATCTTTTAAAGTTCCTGGGGCTACTATAATTCTAGGAAATTCTCCGTGACCTGCATAAACTGTAAGGTTTAAATCTCCCTGCTCCATTCTTGTTGGCATTCCTGTAGCCGGACCCGGTCTTTGGGCTATATGTACAACACAAGGGGTTTCAGATACTCCCGAAAGACTAACAGCCTCCTGCATAAGAGCAAATCCTCCCCCAGATGTGGTTGCCAGACCTCTTCCGCCTGTATACCAGGAGCCTATAACCATATTTAGTGCAGCTATTTCATCTTCTGCTTGCTCAACCAGTACATCAAATTCTTTTCCTTTTCCTGCTAGGTAAGTAAGCACTCCTGTAGCTGGAGACATAGGATAAGATCCTACAAAGTTGCATCCTCCTGCTAAAGCTCCTATACCGACAGCTTCTGTTCCGCTAATATTTTTACAGTTTTCAATATTTCCTTTTTTTATATTGAATAAATCCGTGTGATTTTCCCCTTTTTTATAGCCAATTTCTAACGCATCTATGTTCTTATTAATAATATCTTCTTTTTTATCAGAAAAGAATTCTTTAATTTTTTCATTTCCTTCTTCTTTTTTTAATTCCATCATTCCTATTAAAAAACCAAAAATAATGGTGTTTTTAAAAAGTTTATTTCCTGCTTCGTCTGCTAATTTGTTCAAATCTATTATTTCTAGTTTGCTTTTTTTGTTTTTTATGATTTTGTCATCTTTGTATTTTTCACTTCCAAAAATAACTGTTTTTTCGTTTATTCTCTCTTCTAATCTGTATAAAGCATTATCATTTAACAAGAATAAAACATCTATGTTTTTCTGAAAGGCATAAACCTCATCTTCGGATATTCTTATTTCTGTTGTATTATTTCCACCTCTAACTCTACTCATTACTTCTTTCGTTGCAAAGTAATAGTAGTATTTTGAAACTACATCTGTTATCAATTTTTCAATTGTTTTTAGTCCTTCTCCTGCTTCTCCTGATAAAACTATGTTTACTGTTTTTCCCATAAAAACACCTTCCTTATTTTTTTGCACTCACTTTATTAATACACAGATACAGCTTTTTTATTCTCTTTTTTTCTAATAATCAAATAAAAAAGCGCAGTTTCCTGCGCTTAAATAATTTACATCATTGATTTTACTGTTTTTACTACGTTTTCTACTGTGAAGCCGTACTCTTCAATGTTTCGATTTCCTTTTGCGCTTGCTCCAAATTTATCAACAGACATAGTTTTACCATTTAGTCCCACATATTTGCCCCACCCTAATGGTGAAGCCATTTCAATAGATAATCTCTTATCTATATCTTTAGGTAATACAGAGTCTTTATATTCTTTGGTCTGTGCATCAAATAGTTCCATGGATGGCATTGATACAACCCTTACATCTATTCCTTCTTCTAATAGTGCTTTTTGAGATTCTATTGCTAATGATACTTCACTTCCTGTAGCAATAAGTAGTGCATCTATTTTGTTTTTCTCCGGAGATATTACGTAAGCTCCCTTTTCTACTTCTTTCTCTGAAGATTTTGCAAGTTGTGGTACTCCTTGTCTCGTGAATACTACTGCTGTTGGAGTTTTCTTTGAGGTAAGAGCAATCTTCCATGCTCCTTTTACTTCATTTCCATCAGCCGGTCTTATTACATTAAAATTTGGTATGGCTCTTAATCCAGCCAACTGTTCTACAGGCTGGTGAGTTGGTCCATCTTCTCCTACAGCTATAGAATCATGTGTGAATCCATAGGCTGTTGGTATTTCCATAAGAGCCGATAATCTCATTGCAGGCTTCATATAATCGCTAAAGATAAAAAATCCTCCTGCAAAACCTTTCAACCCGCTTAAAATTATACCGTTTGTTATAGCAGCCATAGCATGTTCTCTAACTCCAAAATTTATATTTCTGCCTTTAGGATTATTGTATTCAAAGTTTCCGTCTATACCTTTAATCTTAGTAGAGGCAGTTAAGTCAGCGCTTCCTCCAATCAAAAGCGGTGATGCTTTTTGCAGTTCTTTTATTATGTTACCGGAAGATGCTCTTGTTGCTTCTTTTTCTCCAGGTACATATTTGATATTTTTGTATACTTTATCAAAATCTAACTTGAATTCTTTTTCTCCAGCTATTTGCATAAGCATTTCATAATCTTCTGGATATTTTTTCTCATAATCTTTTAAATCTTTTTTCCATTTTAATAATGCCTTATGCTTTTCTTCTACAAATTCTTCTATATGTTTGTAAACATCTTGAGGAATCTCAAAAGGTTCGTAATTCCAATTTAAACTATTTCTTGTTTCAATAGTATTTTTATCTCCCAGAGGTGCTCCGTGTGCTGCACTTTTCCCTTCTACTGGAGATCCTATTCCTATTCTAGTTTTTATTTCAATTAATGTAGGTTTATCATCTTGTTTTTTTGCTTCTTTTATTGCTTTATTAATTTCTTTAATGTCTTCTCCATCTTTAACTAGTATGTAGTTCCAGTTCATTGCTTCAAATTTCTCTTTTATATTTTCTGAGTTGGCCATTTCTACAGGACCATCCAGCTGTATGTCATTGGAATCATACATAAGTATCATTTTAGATAAACCTAGATGTCCAGCTAAACTTAGCGCTTCTTGAGCTACTCCTTCTTGTAAATCCCCGTCTCCACAAAGAGAGTAAGTGTAGTGGTCTATTATTTTTGCATCTTCTTTGTTGAATTTTGCAGCAGTATATTTTTCAGCGATAGCCATGCCTACCGCCATGCCTATTCCTTGACCTAAAGGTCCTGTGGTTGCTTCTATGCCATCTGTATGCATGTATTCCGGATGACCAGCAGTTTTTGATCCCCACTGTCTAAAATTTTTAAGTTCATCCATAGGTAAGTCGTATCCTGCAAGATGTAGCATTGAATAAATTAATGCTGAACCGTGTCCTGCCGAAAGAACAAACCTATCTCTATTCATCCAATTTTTTTCTTTTGGTTCGAAATTCATATGTTTTGTATATAGAGTATATAACATCGGTGCTGCCCCTAATACTATTCCCGGGTGACCGCTGTTAGCTCTATTAACCATATCTACTCCAAGAAATCTTAGAGCATTTATTGATTTTTCTTCTAATCTCATTCTTTCACCTCTCAAATTATTGATATATATAATTTATCATTACTTAAGAAATATCTCAACCATTATTAGATATTAATATTTATATTTGTTTAAATTTAGTAATACTGGGTAATATATAAATAATGATGTACTTGTTTATGAGAATAATTTTTAAGGAGTGATTATAATGACAAAAGATAAATGTAAACCAAAGAAAAAAATAACGGGTTCCAACCCTCCCGAAGCTTGGGCAGATGATGAAAAAATTGATAAAAAAACAAAGGTCAACAAACCATCAAATGATGCTGTAAAAGAAGCTAAAGACTGGGTTGACGATAACGCAAAATAAAAACCAAAATTCCCTGCATTAAGGCAGGGAATTTTTCTTTTCTATTATAATATTTTCATCTATCCATATATCAATATTTTTAAATTCTTTGTAAGATCTAATTCTATTGCTAACTCTATTAACAACGAATTTAACTTTTTCCAAATCTAGATCAGGCAGCAGTATCAGAATGCTATTTTCTTCCCACCTGCATAAAACATCCCCTTTTCGTAATGAATTAATGAATATTTTTATAATTCTTTCGTTTTGTTCTTCGGATAATCTATTTTTTGAATCTGTAAATTTAACAGCTACAGGATTTAAGTCTCTTCCGTCTCTTTCACTTCTTCTTCTTTCTAAAACATAAATTGGATAAAATTCACTATAACTGCAGTAAAAAGCACCTTTATCCTTACTTTCTTCCCATAGATATTTTACTTTTTCATTGTTTTTTGTTTTGAGATTAGTTTTATCTTTGATTTTATTATAAACTTTTTGCATTTCTTCATTAGGTCTTATACCAAACTGATTGTAAAGCAAACTGGTTATATATTCATAGTGTTTTTTTGCATCTCTAATTTTATCTTTAGATATCAATAAATCTACATAATTTATATGAATTTCTTCCTCATAGGGTTCTATTTTAGTAGCTTTTTCTCCTAAAGCAATGCCTTTGTCTATGAGATTTTTTTTCTTATAATATTTCATCAAATAATCTACAGCATCAACGTACAATCTGCTCAAAAAAGTTCTAGTTGGAATAATCCAATCTTCATATAGTAACTCCGGTAAAAATTCTCCTTTATAAATGTCAATTGCTTCTTCATATGTTTTTATTTTTAATTCTTCATTTACTTCTGATTCTGCCTTCTTTATCTTTTCTTCAAAATCAATAAAATCAATATAGACACTACTTAATTTCATCTTGTAACTTTCATTTGAATATTTAAATTCTATATTGCTTTCATCAAACACATTATTTTCTTTAAGGTATTTTT
>JAWSUU010000149.1:0-6345 GCA_033549325.1 Bacillota bacterium
TGGTAAGCCGTATGCCTTAATAGGGCACGTGCGGTTTGATAAGGGGGAAGCCAAGAAATTGGTTTCCCTACTTTATTGTGTTTATAAAGAGTTTATATTTTAATATATAGGGTAAATATAATATATATAAAAGAATATATAATTTTTAAATTTTAATAGATTATCACGGAGGTGTGATAAATGAATGCATTTACGCAATTTATAAAACTATTAAAAGATGGCAAAAAGGCTTTTAAAACCTATCCCGTAGTTATTGGAAGTGGGATAGCATTTACCCTTGTTACAATAATTAGAATACAGCTTGATTGGCAGTATCAAGAACCATATAATTTTTTATTTAATTGTCTACATTTAGCTTTTGCTGTAGGTGGAATATTTAGCTTAGCCCTGCTAACAGCAGAAAAAATAAAATACAATAGCAAGAAAACCTTTATAATTGCGAATTTAATTGGAGTAATTGCTGTAGGGATAACCTTTGTGCTTTTATATTTCTGGAGTGGAATACTTAATGAAGGAGCAAGATATACAAGAATATCATCAATAGCTTCAGCTAGATCAACAGTTGCCATTGTAGTAAGTATATTAGCATTTACAATAATAGCTAGTTATCCGAAGGAAAAATCTAATATACCTAAATCTTTCTTTATGGCAGAAAAAGCTTTTATGATAGCATTAATCTACGGATTAGTTATAATGGCTGGAACAACAGGAGTGGCAAGAGCAGTTCAAGGACTATTGTATAATGATATGAGTGAAAAAGTTTTTATGTATTTAGCTACTATTAGCGGATTTCTAGCATTTACTATTTTCGTTGGATATTTTCCCGATTTTAGTAAAGAAATAGATGATCCACATAGAAAAGTAGCTCAAAAACAACCGAGATTTTTAGAGATTCTTCTCGAGTATATTTTGGTTCCAATAGTACTGGCTCTTACGGTTGTACTGATACTATGGGCTGGAAAAACTGTGATTCAAGGTATTGGAAATCCATTTTTTATACTTTCAAGTATAGCTGCATCATATACCTTGGGAGGATTGTGGTTACATCTTATGACTTCGGATTATGATAGTGAGATTGCAAAATTTTACAGAAAAATATATCCTTTTTCAGCATTAATTATCTTAATCTTTGAAGCTTGGGCATTAATAACCAGATTACAGGATTCAGGACTTAAAATACAAGAATACATGTTTAGCTTAATTTGGATAGTAGCTTTAGTATCTGCAGTATTATTAATAGTAAAAAAATCAAAGGCTTATAAAACAATAATAATTATTCTATGTATAACAGCTGTTATTTCAGTAATGCCTGTAATTGGATATCATGATTTAACAGTAACTATGCAATTGAATAGGTTAGAAAATATCTTGAAAAATCAGCAAATGCTAATAAATGAAGAGATAATAGCGACAGAAGAAGATTTAGATGAAGATGTTAAGGTGGATATTACTGATTCAGTTAATTTCATTGCTTATTCATCTGAAAAAAGAGATTTGCCTGATTGGTTCGATAGAGATTTAGTTAAAAATGAAGTATTTAAAGAAAAATTTGGATTTGAAAAAACCTGGGAATCTTATGAACAACCTCCAGCTGAGTATATGAGTAGATATTTAACTATGCCTGCAACAGTAATTAGCATAGAAGACTATGATTGGGTAATAAACTATGAATTTATGAAGGATGAAGCAATAGTATTTGAAGGAAAAGAAGGAAATTATGAAGTGTATTGGGATCAAAGGAGAAATGGAGGAATTCCAAAATTTACAATATTACTTAATGAAAAAGTGATTATAGAAGAAGATATGAATAAATATTTAGATGTAATATCTGAAAAATTTCCTCCTGGAGAAAATATAGAATTACAACCAACGATAGAAGACATGACCTATATTATTGAAACTGAGAAAGTAGAAGTTATGCTTGAATTTAGAGAAATCGAAATAAGTGTAGATCCCCGTGAAGATAGGATAAACTACTGGCTTGGATTAGATTCGATTTATCTGAAAGAAAAATAGATTAAAAGATGTAAATTCATAAGAAGCATAATATATATTATTATGATATAATGAATTACTGTAATTAATTGATTGGAGGAAAAAATGGGAAAAATAGCTTTAGTAGCAGATAGTACATGTGATTTAAATAAGGAAGAAATTCAAAAGTACAATATACACATACTACCACTTAAAATAGTATATAAAGACAGAGAATATACTGACAGAGTAGACATAACCCCCCAAGAGGTCTATGACAACATGAAAATAGAAGTTCCAACAACATCACTTCCATCAATGGAAGAAATAGATTTATTATTTACTAAGTTAAAAAAAGAAGGATATACCCATGTTATAGCTATAACTATATCGTCAGGTCTTTCAGGGACTAATAATAGTATTAGGCTAGTTAGTGAAAAACATCCAGAAATGACTTATGAAATATTTGATTCAAAAGCATTATCTCTTGGTGCCGGAGCAATAATTTTAGAGTGTGGGGAAATGATTAAAGAAGATAAAGATTTTGATTATATAGTCAAACAATTACCTGTACTCAGAGAAAAAATTAAAGTTTTCTACGTTCTAGATACTCTCAAGTATTTAATGAAAGGTGGACGTATAGGGAAGGTATCAGGAAGCATAGGTGAATTTTTAAATATAAAGCCTATCATATCAATAGATAAAGAAGGTATATACTATACGTATACAAAGGTAAGAGGAAGAAAAAAGAGTATTAATAAGCTTTATGAAATTATAAAAGAAACAATAGAAGGTAAAACAGGTAAGGTTTGGGTACTTCATGGAGGAGCAATAGATGAAGCTCAAAAACTTTATGAAAAAGCAAAAAATATTCCTAATGCAATAAGAGAAGGTTATAGAGATATAAGTCCTGTTGCAGGAGTTCATACGGGACCCGGTCTTTTAGGAATTACAATAATGGAAAAATAAATTTATCTTATACCCCTTCTTAAAAGTTGGGGTATATTTTATTTAGAAATTTATTCATAGTTAGGACAAAACAAAATTTATTTGATATCATAAAAATAACGAAATATTTAAAGGTGATATTAATGAAAAGACCCATTAAATTTAATATTAGAGAACTTGCCGGATCCATGGGAGATTTTGGGACGCTATTTCCACTAGCTGTAGGATACATTGCAATTAACGGAATGAACCCTACTAGTCTTTTGATTATGATAGGTATAGCAAATATAGCTACGGGTTTAATATATAGATTACCTATGCCGATAGAGCCCATGAAAGTAATAGCAATAACAGCAATAGCCCAACAGTGGGAACCTTCTCTTATACATGCAGCTGGAGTATCAACAGGGATAGTATGGTTGATACTGGCTTTCTCCGGAATAATGGATAAAATATCTAAAATAGTTCCAAACACAGTAATTAAAGGAATACAGACTGGACTTGGTTTAATGCTTTCAATACAGGCTTTAAGAATGATGAGTGATAATTGGTTGTTAGGAATTTTAGCGTTATTAATAATAATTTTTTTAAAGGATAATAAATACCTACCAGCATCAATTATTCTAATAGCAGGAGGCATGGGACTCATGTATTTTCAAGGCAACTTATCGGAAGTTTCTTATAAAGGAATAAATTTACCAAATTTCCAAATAGTTTATCTTAAAGATATGTGGAAAAGTATGGTGCTGGCTGGATTTGCACAAATACCTCTTACTGCTACAAATGCTGTCATAGCTACTGCAGCTTTAATTAAGGAATATTGGCCGGATAGTGATGTATCGGAAAAACAATTATCGGCTAATATGGGTGTTATGAATTTAGTATTGCCTCTATTTGGCGGGATGCCTTTATGTCACGGTTCGGGAGGTTTAGCAGGACAGTATACATTTGGAGCAAGAACTGGTGGTACTAATATTATAGAAGGTACTATAGAAATATTATTAGGATTGCTATTGGGATCTTCCATAGCTATAATTTTCGGAAGTTTTCCTCTGGGAATTATCGGTAGTATGATGTTGTTTGTTGGATACAGGCTTATACTAAGAGGTTACGAATCATATCTAAAAGATAACAGCTTAAAAAATGTACTTCCTATTATAATGACTGTTTTAGGAACTCTAATTTTAAATATGGCAGTAGGTTTCGTTTTGGGGATGGTATCTTACTACATAATAGATTATATTAAAAATGAATAGATTATAACTATGGTCTTAATTTGCTAATTAAGACCTATTATTTTATAAAAGACAAATGAATTACAAAAAGTATGTTATATATATAACAAATAGATATACCCCTATAAGCTATTACTATGATTAAAATTAGGGAATCTATTATATAATACATGTTGTAATTAGGAAAAACACGACTCATATTGTTAAAAAATCAACAATTTTCCTGAATAGCTATTATATTTATGATATAGGAGTTATAAGTATAAAATTCACAAAAAATTATCAATTTGGAGGAAATAAAATATGAAGAAACTGGAAAACATTTTAGGGTTTATTATCATCATTTTAGTTTTAATATTAGGAAAATCTCAGCTTCAATCTGAATTATTGTTTTTTAGATTAGTAATTGGAGTAGGTCTTGGTTATGCTCTTACCAGGTCATTTGCTGGGTTCGCTGGAAGCGTTAACAGAGCTATAAATACAGGTTCTACAAAATTAATGAGAAGTTTAATGTTTATGTTTTTTATTTCAGCTGTTTTAACGGCAGGTCTTTTATTAGGTAAAGATCCAACTACTTTTGGACTTTGGATTAGACCTATAAACTTCGGGGTAATATTAGGTGGAATATTATTTGGATTTGGTATGACATTTTCTGTTTGCTGTGCATCGGGAGTGCTTACAGACTTAATGGCAGGATTTCCAAGAGCTTTTATTACATTGATTTTCTTTATGATGGGTGTATTTTTAGGTTTTCCTGTCCAAAGAACTGCTAGCTGGGTAAATGACTCTTGGATAACATCACCTATTGGAGAACAATTTCAAAAAGGAGTATTTTTACCAGACTGGTTTAAATTTGACGGATTAGATGGATATCTAGGAGCATTAGTGCTGCTGGGAATATTTTGTTTAATAGTAGTAGGATTATCATATTTATATGAAAAGAAATGCAAAAACTGCAATACTTATACTGGAGTACCAGCAGAGAAGATGCAGGACTCAGTTGCACCAATTGATTCAAAAAACTTTAAACCATTTAGTAAGGAATCATATGATTATTTATTTGCTAATCCATGGACTATGAAACAGGGACTAGTGGTAATTAGTTTATTATTCTTAGCACTTATGGCATATACAGGCTCGGGATGGGGAGCATCGCAACCTTATGGAATATGGTTTGGAAAAATACTAATGGTGTTTGGAATTTCATCAGAGTCCATTTCTGAATTTACAAAAATGTCAGCAGCAATGTTTGAAAGACCATTTTTTCAAGATCAAATATCAGTTCAAAACTTCGGTATTGTATTAGGTACAATGATATATATGCTTACAGCAGGAATATTGAAAGAAACATTCTTATCAGAGATAACATTTAAACCTAAAGACATCGCCTTATATTCATTAGGTGGGTTAACGATGGGTCTTGGTACAAGATTTGCTAATGGATGTAACGTAGGAGCACTTTATACACCAATAGCAAACTTTTCACTATCAGGATGGTTGTTCTTAGCTGCCATGGTAGCAGGAGGAGTAGTAGGTAGTAAATTTAATAAAATCGTTAATAATTAACTTGTTAGAAATTAGTTTAAATGACAAATTAAATAAATAGGAGGATATTTATATGAGTAAAAAAGTATTAATAGTAGGTGGAGTAGCAGGTGGAGCATCAGTAGCTGCTAGAGTGAGAAGATTAGATGAATCAGCAGAAGTTATAATGTTCGAAAGAGGACCTAACGTTTCTTTTTCTAACTGCTGTTTACCTTATCATTTAAGTGGTGAAGTAGCAGAAGCAGATGATTTAGTTTTGATGTGTCCTGATAAATTTGCAAGCCAGTACAATATCGATGCAAGAGTTTACAACGAAGTTACAGAAATCAAGAGAGTAGAGAAAAAAGTTGTTGTAAAAAATCTCGAAACTGGTGATGAATACGAAGAATCCTATGATAAACTTTTCTTGTCTCCGGGAGCCAGTCCAATTATGCCTAGAAGTATAGAAGGCATAACAAATGACAATGTATTTTCTGTTAGAAATGTTGTTGATATCAGAAAATTAAAAGGTTATTCAGATGACAATAATGTTAAAGATATTGTAGTAGTTGGTGGAGGATTCATTGGAGTAGAAGTAGCTGAAAACTTTAAAATGGACGGTAAAAATGTTACTTTAGTTGAAGCTATGGATCAAATAATGGCA
>JAWSUU010000150.1:0-6285 GCA_033549325.1 Bacillota bacterium
ACATGCTACTTCATGACCTTCTTCATAAGCCAATAATGGAGGTTTAACCTCTTTGCATATAGGCATAACGTGTTTACATCTATCTGAAAACCTACAGCAGTCTTTAGGATTAATCGGACTTGAAAGTTCTCCTTCAAGTACGATTCTTTTTCTTGATTTCGCTATTTTGGGATTTGCTACCGGAATTGATGATAGCAAGGCCTGTGTATATGGGTGCATCGGGTTTTTGTAAAGATCTTCTGATTTAGCTTTTTCAACTATATTACCCAAATACATTACTATTACTTTATCTGATATATATTTTACTACGCTGAGATCGTGAGCTATAAATAATAAGGTCAAGTCGCGTTCTCTTTGTATTTTTTTAAGCATATTTATTACCTGTGCCTGTACCGACACATCTAAAGCTGATATGGGTTCATCGCATACAATGAATTTAGGGTCGACAGATAAGGCTCTGGCTATACCTATCCTCTGTCTCTGTCCACCGCTAAACTCATGGGGGAATCTGGATATATGATCCTTGCTCAGTCCTACATCATTTAGTAGATTTTCTATTGTTTTTTCTAATTCTTTATTTTTGATTTTCTTTTTATGAAGTCTTATTCCTTCACCTACTATATCCTTTACCGTCATTCTTGGATTTAAGGATGAGTATGGATTTTGGAATATCATCTGCACATCTTTTGTATAATCAAGCTTTGCTTGGTCCGGATTTATTTTTGGTATATCTTCTCCCTCATGCTGTGATATGTATTCTTCATGATATTTGTGTTTATATATTTCTTTATCCTCAAAGTATACTTCACCTAATGTTGGTTGCTCTAATTTAACCAAACACCTGCCGGTGGTGGATTTACCACACCCGCTTTCACCCACAAGACCTACCGTCTCTCCTTTGTAAATATCAAAGGAAGCATCTTCTACTGCTTTTAGTATCTGCCCTTCTTTTATTTTAAAATATTTGCATAAGTTTTCTACTCTCATTAGAGGGTTATTTTCTTTTGTCATAGCAGATCACTCTCCTCATAGGATTTTGCTTTAAGCTTAACATTTGGAGCTTGTTCATGTTCCAGCCAGCATAACGTGCTGTGTCCTTCAGATATTTTGTATTCTTGTGGAAGCTCTTCTATACATATTTCCATAGCATGTTCACATCTTGCTGCAAAGGGACATCCTATAGGAGGTGAAAATAAATCCGGTGGTGTTCCTAGTATTGGAGAAAGTTCATCATCTCTTTTTTTATCTAATCCTGCGATAGATGATAATAATCCTGATGTGTAAGGATGTCTTGTTTTGTAAAATATTTCATCGGCAGTACCTCTTTCAACAATTTTACCGCCGTACATTACCAGTACTCTGTCGCATAGTTTAGCAATAACTCCCAGGTCGTGGGTGATTAAAATTACTGATTTTCCCAAATCTTCTTTCAATTTTCTAAGCAAATCCAATATCTGTGCCTCAATAGTAACATCTAAAGATGTAGTTGGCTCATCGGCTATTACCATACTTGGCTCAGCTACTAATGCTATGGCTATCATAACTCTCTGCTTCATACCACCGCTTAATTCATGAGGGTATTGATTGTATCTGGTTTCAGAGTCGGATATACCAACGGTTTTTAGTATTTCCATAGCCTTTTCTTTCATTTGACTTCTACTGTACATTTTTCTTTCTATGAATATTTCTTCTATCTGCTTTCCTATTTTCATTGTAGGGTTGAGAGAGGTCATTGGATCTTGAAATACAAATCCTATCTCCAATCCTCTTATTTTTCTCATCTGTCTTTCGCTTTTAGTTATGATTTCTTCACCTTTATATTTTATGGAACCTTTCTTGAAAAATCCTGGAGGTTCCGGATTCAACTTCATTAAACACTGGGCAGTAACACTTTTACCGCAACCAGATTCTCCAACTATTCCTACTATTTCTCCTTCCTTTACCTCAAAGGATACACCTCTTACAGCCTGTACTTCTCCGCCGTAGGTATTGAAGGAAAACTCTAAATTATCTATTTCTATTAGTTTTTTATCACTCATAATGTCACTTCCTTATTCGTTTCTTAGTTTAGGGTCTAAGGCATCTCGCATACCATCGCCGATTAGATTAAGAGCCAGCATCGTAGTTGATATAAAGAATGCCGGTATAAATAATTGGTAAGGGTGTATTCTCATAAGTTTTACTCCTGCTTTTGCCAGTACTCCCCAGCTTGCTCCTGGAGGTGCTATACCCAATCCTATATAGCTAAGAAATGCTTCTGAAAATATGGCTCTAGGTACTGCCATAGTAAGATTTGTAATTATTAATCCCATAATATTTGGAATAATGTGTTTGGCTATAATAGTACTATCTTTTACTCCTAGTACTTTAGCAGCTTCAACAAATTCCTGTTCTTTTAATTTAAGAACTTCTCCTCTTACAAATCTGGCTGATCCTATCCATCCTACCATTACTAAAGCTATAATTAGGGAGGTTACTCCCGCACCAAGGACAACCATAATCAATATAGCTACTATCATATATGGTATGCCGTATAAAACGTCTACAATTCTCATTATTACTGAATCTATTCTGCCTCCGTAATATCCTGATATACCCCCTACTATAGATCCTACAATGGTATTTATAATAGTGGCTATAAATCCTATAGCCAGAGATACCCTTGCACCCATCCAGGTTCTAGTCCATAAGTCTCTACCGGTTTCATCGGTACCAAAATAGTGTCCTGTACTAAACATTTCTTTTATACTTTCTGTTAAACTCATATCTTCAAATTCCGGAGATGTAATGAAATAATTCATCCTCTGGACATTATTTTGAGTATGGTTAAACTCATTCATATATGGTCCTACTAATGCCAATATAATATACAGTATTATAAGTATAAGACTAAAAAATGCTACTCTGTTTTTTTTCATTCTTCTCCAAGCATCTTTCCAGTACGTTAGGCTGGGTCTCGATATTGATTCCATTTTCGCTGTGTTTTTTCCTATTACTCTAAATTTTGATTGCTCCATATCATCACCTACTCCCCACTAACTCTTATTCTTGGATCAACAACACCGTATAATATATCTACTATCATATTAGCTACTACTAAAAAGGAGCCATAAAATACAGTCATTCCAAGTATTATTGTATAATCTAAATTTTGAATACTTTGTACATAGTGTCTACCCATTCCAGGAATTGCAAATATTGATTCTATAACAAAGGTACCAGTTAGTAATGCTGCCACTATAGGTCCTAGTATTGTTATAACGGGCATAATCGCATTTCTTATCTGGTGTTTTATTACTACCCTAAGTTTTGATATTCCTTTTGATTTTGCTGTTTTAATATAGTCCTGCTGTATTGTTTCTATCATATTTGCCCTCATAACTCTGGATACTAAAGCTAGAGTATAGAATCCTAATGCAATAGATGGTAGTATCGTATAGGATATGCCTTTATATTGAGCAACAGGAAGGAGTCCCCATTTTATACCGAAAAAGTATTGGAGTATTGCCCCTATAATAAAGTCCGGCATAGAGGTGCCTATTATAGCAATAAGAACACAGGTAAAATCAAGAACCTTTCCTCTATTAAGGGCTGCTACTATACCTAGTACAAGTCCAAAAGATATAGCCATTGCTAATGCTCTCATACCTAAATCGAAGGAATAAGGAAATGCACTTGCTATAATATCATTTACTCTTAGATTAGAATAGAACATTGAATATCCTAAGTCTCCAGTTATTAAATTTTTTATGTATCTAAAGTACTGTACAATTAAAGGTTTATCAAATCCGTAATATCTCTCTAAGTTTGCTTTTATTTCTGGAGTCATTTTTTCACTAGCAAATGGATCTCCAGGTATTAATCTTACCAGTAAGAAAACAGCTGTTACCAGTACAAGAATAGTAATTAGAGAAATAAAAATTCTTTTTAGAATGTATTTTTTCAAAATTAACTCCTCCTGATAAAAGAAAAGACCATCCGCCCATAATAGGGCGGTGTCTTTCTAGTGTCCGTTATTTAAAGTCTGCATATGTGTATTCGTAGCTTAATCCTACAAAGTAGCTTTCGAATCCTTCTAAGTTAGGATTGGTAAGCATTGCTATTCTTCTAAGTTGAAGTGGTATTATAGCTCCGTCTTCAAGTAGTATTTTCTCTGCTTCAAATAGTGCATCCATTCTTTCCTGTGGATCTGTTGCAGTTAAAGCAAATTCTATATTTTCGTCGTATTCTGGATTTGAGTATGAACCGTGGTTGTAACCTCCATCTGTAGTCCATAGTTCAAGATAAGTCATAGGGTCTGAATAATCAGGTGCCCACCCTGTAACAACCATTTCAAAGTCTTTTGCTGCTTCCATATCAAGTCTCTGTCTATAAGGAACCTGTCTTATGTTTATTTTAATTCCTAATTTATTTTGTAGATCTTCTTGAATAATCTCTGCTTCTTTTCTTGTTCTTTCTACATCTGTAGTAAGAAGTTCTAATTCTATTTCTGATGGATCAGCTACTCCTAGAGCTTCCATTGCTGCATCTAAATGCTCAAGAGCTAAGTCTACATCACCTTCTACAGGATATGCTTCGTAAGGATATTCGTCACCGTATTCCCCTTCTACTCCGTTAACCTGTGGTAGCACGTATCTCGGGTTAGGATCGTAAAGTCCGCCAGTTGATAGCATTATAAATTCTTCTCTGTTTAAAGCATTGTTTAAAGCAAGTCTTAAGTCTTTGTTTTCTAATGGTGATGAACCATCTAGTTGTAATTTTATATAGTCATTTGCTCCATTGTAGTAGTAATCTACATCGTCAGCATATTGAGAAACTACTTCTGCTGGAACTTCAACCATATCAAGTTCGCCATCTTCATACATTGCTAAGGCTGTCATTTGATCAGGTACTATGATTATGTGTACTTCATCTAAATTAACAGAGTCTGCATCCCAGTAATTAGGATTTTTTTCAAGAATAAGTCTGTCTTTGTGTCTCCATTCTTTAACTACGAATGGTCCGTTATATACGTTTTTGTCAGCAGTTGCTGAGTAATCTTGACCGTATTCTTCAACATAATCTTGTCTTGCTGGTAAAAACTGCATCATTGAAAGCATACTTAAGAAGTATCCTGTTGGATTTTCTAATTCAACTTCTAAAGTTTTTTCATCTACTGCTCTTACACCAAGTTCTTCTACCGGTACTTCACCCTTATTTACTGCATTTGCATTTTTAAGTGCCATACCTATAAATGCATATCCACTTGCTGTTTCAGGATCTAAAAGTCTTCTCATACCGTATTCAAAGTCTTGAGCTGTAACAGGTTCTCCATCGCTCCAAACGCTATCTCTCAAATAGAAAGTATAGGTTTTTCCATCTTCAGATATATCCCAATCTTCTGCTATACCAGGTCTTACTTCGCCTTGATATGTTCTGATAAGGCCTTCAAATATATGATGTCCAACTGTAGCTGATGGTATAGAGTTAGCTAAGTGCTGGTCTAATGTCGGTACATCCGCTGTTAGAGAATATCTAAGAATTTTCTGTGATTCTTCAGCTGGCTCTTCACCTTCTAATGGTTCTTCAGGTTCTTCTGCCGGTGCTTCAGGCTCTTCACTTCCCGGTGTAGTACATCCTACTACTCCAAAAGCTAAAATAATGATTAACATCCATGCTAATAATTTTTTTCCTTTCATTGTTCCCTCCTATAATTTTAAAAATTTTTAATATATGTCAAAGTTCTAAGAACTGTCTGGACGATTTGGTAAGTACTTCGCATCCTGATTCTGTGACTACTACTTGGTCTTCTAGTCTAATGCCTCCCCATCCTGGAATATATATTCCCGGTTCTAGGGTGATGATATTATTGGTTTCCATTGTGTATTTAGATTTAGGTCCTAAAAAAGGTATCTCGTGAACCGCCAATCCAACTCCGTGACCAACTCCTGAGTAGTTGTACTCTAAGTATTCTGACCCTTTCATGGCTTTAAGGGAAGCTTCGTAAAGTTCTGGTCCTGTAACTCCAGATTTTACAGCATCTATCATATCTTGCTCCGATTGTTTTGCGATTTGGAAAACTTCCTTCTGCTTTTCTGTAGGTTTTCCCATTACTACAGTCCTGCTCATATCTGAAAGATATCCCTTATATCCTGCTCCAAAATCCATAAGCACTAAATCTCCTTCTTGGATTTTTTTCTCTGATGGTATACCGTGAAGAAGGGATGTTCTCGATCCTGTTATGAATATATTTTCGTAGTTTCTAGCATCCGATCCTTCAATTTTAAGATAGTAGGCTAATAGTGC
>JAWSUU010000151.1:0-6144 GCA_033549325.1 Bacillota bacterium
GGATGTAAAACCTGGATATCCTGCACTTGAAACTCATTTACCCGTCATGATGAGTGAGGGAGTAATTAAAAGAAACATTCCGATAGAAAAAGTTATAGAAAAAATGACAAAAAATCCAGCAAAGATTTTTGGTATTTATCCTCAGAAAGGATCCTTACTTCCAGGAAGTGATGCTGATTTGGTAGTTTTAGATTTGAATAATAAAAAAATTGTTAACAGTGATAATCTTTCAAGTCGATCAGATTTTTCGATTTATGAAGGTAAAGAGTTAATAGGATGGCCAATTTATACAATCAAAGAAGGAAAAATTGTAGTTAAAGATGGCAAATTAAGTGAGGTAGGCATAAAAGGAAGATGTTTAAAAAGATAAATTAAAAATATTATTAGATTATAGCCTTATTGTAATTATTATAACTAATATTAAAGCGGACATATTACAATAAGGTTTGATCCTTTATCTTGATTTCTTGCTCCGCATAAATTGATTAAATATATAAATCAGATGGTTTTATAAAAAAATTAGGAGGAAGTATAAATGAAAAAAATTAGTTTAGTTTTAGTTTTAGTAATGCTGTTGTCAGTAATAGGGTTTGGTTGCAGTAATGGTAACGTAGATCAGCCACAAGATGAACCACAAGATGAGGGTGAAACAAAAGATACTTTAGTTATAGGCTCGGGATTCGACATAGATGGAATGGACCCACATGGGACAGGTAGTTTGGTAAGTATGAAGATTGTTACAAATATTTATGATACTTTATTCAAGGTAGATCCTGAAGGCAATATTTCACAACAATTAGTAGAAAACTGGGAAGAATCTGAAGATAAGTTAACTTACACTTTCAAGTTAAAAGAGGGTGTTATGTTTCATAATGGAGAGGAACTAAAAGCTTCAGATGCAGTATTTAGTATAAGAAGAGGAATGGAATCTCCATATGCAGGTGCTATATTTATGTCTGTAGAAGGAGCTGAAGAAGTAAGCGAATATGAATTTAAAGTTAACTTAAAATATCCTTATGCTCCATTTTTGTATGCAATGGCTACTCCTCTGTCTTCAATTCTAAACGAAAAAGCTGTAAATGATGGAGGAGATGATTATAGCAGAAATCCTATTGGAACTGCAGCATATAAATTTGTAAGTTGGGAACCTGGAGATAGAGTAGTATTAGAAGCAAATAACAATTGGCACATGGGAGAAGTTCCTATAAAAAATTTAATTTTTAGAGTTTTACCTGATTTATCAACTGCTGCAATTTCTCTTGAAAATGAGGAAATAGATTTATTATTAGATGTTTCTACTACAGACAGACAGAGAATTCAAGATAATCCGGATTTAGAATTAATTGAATCACCATCACATCAATATATCTATTTAGGATTTAATATGGAATTAGAAATGTTTCAAGATATAAATATAAGACAAGCAGTAGCATATGCTATTGATAAAGAAGGAATTAACGAAGTTGCAACTGAAGGTGTAGGTACAGTTGCACAAAATCATCTGACAAGTAGTATCTTTGGTTTTTCACCAGATGTAAAAGGCTATGAACAAGATATGGAAAAAGCTAAAGATCTTATATCACAATCATCATATCCAGATGGATTTGAATGTAATGTTATACTAAGAGATGAAGAAACAAAAAAAGCAGCCCAAGTTATTAAATCAAATTTAGCAGAAATAGGGATTGAAATGAACGTTGAAACATTAGAGAGAGCAGCACATCTAGAAAGAGGAAAAAACGGAGATTTTGACATGATTTTATCTAGTTGGTCAAGTCCTGTACCGGATGCTGATTATTCTCTAAACTTTTTATTCCATTCTAAAATGATTAATGCAATGAATTTATCAAGGTATAGTAATCCTGAGATTGATGAATTAATTTTAGAAGGAGAAATGCAACTTGAAGAAGAAGTTAGACTAGATATATATGAGGAAATTTTAGAAACATTAAAAAATGATTTACCAACAATTCCTCTATATTATAAGACTTCAACGATTGCTGCAAATAATGACTTACAAAATGTAAAAGCTTCTCCATCTTCTACTTATTATTTTTATGAACTAAGTTGGGAATAAAGGATAGCTTTATAACAGCACAATTATTTTAAATATTTGTGCTGTTATTCTATAAATTTGGAGGTAGTTATGGCAAAATATATAATTAAAAGAATTTTAACACTGATACCTATAATGCTAGGTATAATTTTTGTTGTTTTTACAATAATGGAGTTAGCTCCAGGAGATCCAGGGCGAATAATATTAGGACAATTTGCCACTGAAGCTGAAGTTCAAGCTCTTAATGCAGAATTAGGATACAATAGACCTTTTTTAGTCAGGTATTTATCATATGTTTTTCATTTTTTCCAAGGAGATTTAGGAAAATCTTATTTAACAAATATACCAGTAATTGAAAGTATAACAACTAGATTTCCAGTAACTTTATTACTTGTGACTTTTAGTATTATTTTAACTATTATCATTTCTATTCCACTAGGTACTATAGCTGCGGTAAAACAATATTCTTTTATCGATGGATTTAGTATATTTTTAGCAATATTTCTTTCTTCTGTTCCAATATTCTGGCTGGGATTATTGTTTATATTATTTTTTGCACTTGCCTTAGGATGGTTTCCTGTAACAGGAATAGAATCAATGAAAAGTTATGTGCTGCCAACAATTACTACAGCAGCAGCTACAACAGCAGTAATAACAAGAATGACAAGAACTACAATGTTAACTGTTTTGAGAGAAGATTATATAAGAACTGCAAAGGCTAAAGGTGCAAATCGTAATAGAATTATAAAAAAACATGCTATAAAAAACGCCTTAATACCTGTTATAACAGTAATTGGCATAAACTTTGGCTCTTTGCTTGGAGGAACAGTATTAGTAGAAACAGTATTTGGAATGCCAGGTATGGGAACTTTATTGGTGAATGCAATAAGAATGAAAGATGTTCCTGTAGTATTAGGATGCGTTACTTTATTAGCCCTAAGTTTTAGTATGGTAAATTTATTAGTTGATATTTCATACGGATTTATGGATCCGAGAGTAAAAGGATAGGTGATGTATTATGACAGATATAAAGATAAATACTACTAAAAAAAATAAAGAATTTGAAGAAGTATGGAGAAGATTTAAAAAGAATAAATTGGCAGTAGCAGGACTAATTGTTTTAGTTTTAATGGTCATAATAGCATTAATAGCTCCAATAATTTATGATTATGATACAGATGTTATCGGACAAGATTTAGGAAATAGGTTTCAAAGTCCTAACATAGAACATCCCATGGGTACAGATAATTATGGTAGAGATATTTTAACAAGAATAATATATGGTAGTAGAGTGTCACTGTCTATAGGTTTAATAGCAGTAGGGTGTTCTCTTTTAATAGGAGGAACAATAGGTACAATCGCAGCTTATTTCGGAGGCAAGTTGGAATATGTATTAATGAGAATAATGGATGTTTTTATGGCTTTGCCCTCAATTCTTTTAGCTATAGCTATAGTAGCGGCTTTAGGCCCAGGCATAGTAAATTTAACTATTGCTATGACTATAGCATTTATAGCACCCTACGCTAGACTTTTAAGGTCACTAGTTTTACCATTAAAAGATATGGAATTTGTTGAAGCAGCAATTGCATCCGGGGCAAGTACCAGAAGAATTATAATTTCTCACATTATTCCAAATACTGTTGGACCGGTTTTAGTTCAATCAACGCTTGCTATAGGTAGAATAATCATTGCAGCTGCAGGGCTTAGTTTTTTAGGACTTGGAATTATTCCACCTCAACCGGAGTGGGGTTCGATGCTATCGGAAGGAAAAGAGTATATGAGAACATATAACTATATGGTTATTTTTCCAGGATTAGCCATTATGATTACTGTATTGTCATTAAATGTGCTAGGCGATGGGTTGAATGATGCCATTGATCCAAGGCTAAATAACTAAATAAGTTAATTTTTTGATAAATTAAATTTTAAATTAGGAGTAATAATATGAATCAAAATTTAATAAGCATTAAAAATCTAGAGGTAATATATAAATCTGACTACGGTGTCGCTAAAGCTGTGAATAATATTGGTTTAGAATTGCAAAAAGGTAAGACTTTAGGAATCGTTGGAGAAACAGGTGCTGGAAAAACAACTACAGCACTATCTATAATGGGATTATTGCCTGAAAAAACATCAAAAATCTTAAATGGAGAAATAACATTCAATGGGAAAAACTTGTTATCCTTAACAAATAAAGAGATGACAAAGGTTAGAGGCGATATGATTTCTATGATTTTTCAAGATCCAATGTCAAGTCTGAATCCTGTAATTAATGTAGGTGAACAAATAGCAGAGGTATTAGAACTACATACAGAGCTATCAAAGAAAGAAAGAAATGAAAAAGTAGATGAGATGTTAAATTTAGTAGGCATATCAAATAAAAGAAAGAATGAATATCCTCATCAATTTAGTGGAGGAATGAAACAACGAGTAGTTATAGCAATGGCATTAGCTTGCAACCCTAAACTTTTGATAGCAGACGAACCTACCACGGCTTTGGATGTTACTATTCAGGCTCAAATATTAGAGATGATAAATGATTTAAAAAGTAAATTTGATACTTCAATTATTATGATAACTCATGATTTAGGAGTTGTTGCTCAAATGTGTGATGATGTTTCTGTAATGTATGCTGGAGAAATTATTGAAACAGGTACAGCAAAGGAAATATTCGAATCGAAATACCATCATCCTTATACGATAGGATTATTTAAATCTATACCAAATTTAACTAAGAAGACAAAAAGATTGCACCCTATAGAAGGATTAATACCAGACCCAATGAGATTACCAGAAGGATGCAAGTTTAGTCCAAGATGTCCAGAAGTAATGGATATTTGCAAATTAAATGAACCTGATGAAGTAATGCTAAATAACCATAAAATTAAATGCCATTTATTTAGTGATAAATAATATAATGAATATCATTGATACAAAACTTTAAAATTAGGAGGACAGTTATGCCAGAACCATTACTGAAAATCAGAGGATTAAAAAAATATTTCGATACTCCTTTTGGACCTCTACATGCAGTTGACAATATAAATTTAGATATTTACAAAGGTCAAACACTTGGCATAGTAGGAGAATCTGGATGCGGAAAGTCAACACTAGGAAGAGTTCTTGTTAGATTGCTAGAGTCAACGGATGGTGAGGTTTTATATAAAGGAAAAGATGTATTAAAATATAATAAAAATGAGCTTAAAACAATGAGAAAAAATATGCAAATTATATTTCAAGATCCATACTCTTCTTTAAACCCAAGAAAGAGTATAGGGGATATAATTAGTGAACCAATATTTGTAAATAAGATATTAAAGGGAAGAGTTAATATAGAAAATAAAGTAAAAGAATTGATGGATATTGTGGGATTACCAGAAAGACAAATTAATTCTTATCCTCATGAATTAGATGGTGGACGAAGACAAAGAGTAGGTGTTGCTAGAGCCTTGTCTGTAAATCCAGAATTTATTGTATGTGATGAACCAGTTTCTGCATTAGATGTTAGTATTCAAGCTCAAATATTAAATTTATTAATGGATTTACAAGAAGAATTTGATCTTACTTATATGTTTATTACTCACGATTTAAGTGTTGTAAAACATATAAGTAATGAAATAGCTGTAATGTACTTAGGTGAATGCATAGAAAAAACTTCATCTGATGAGTTATATGATAATCCATTACATCCTTATACAAAAGCGCTATTAAGTGCTATACCGGTTCCAGATATAAATATAATGAAAAATAAAAGCAGACATATAATAAAAGGTGAGGTAACTAGTCCAATAAACCCTGGAATAGGATGTAGATTCGCTCCTAGATGCAGATATGCTAAAGAAATATGTATAAATAAAAAAGTAGAACTTAAAGAAATAAATGAAAATCATTATGTTGCCTGTACATTGTATTATTAGAGAGTGAAGGAGTATAAAATGAAAAAAATAATAATGAAATGGCCAAAGCTTAAAAAAGAAGTTAAAGTAGAGTTATTAATAGAATTGAACCCTGAAATTTGCAATACGTTAATCTCACAATTACCTTATAAGAGTATACAAAGTCATGCAGTAGTATGTGGTAAACAAATG
>JAWSUU010000152.1:0-6087 GCA_033549325.1 Bacillota bacterium
CTATAATTTCTCCCCCATAAGGGTCTTTAGTCCATCCACCTCCCACAGGCACCACATCTAAATGAACTAATATAGCTACAATATCCTCTCCTTCTCCATATTCGGCATATCCAATGTATCCATCTAGATTTTTAGTTTTAAACCCTAACTTATCACATAAATCTAAAGTATAATCAAGACTTTTTCTTATACCTTTGCCGAAAGGAGCTCCTTTACTCCCAGGCTCTTTAACGCTTTTGAACTTAACTAAATTACGTGTTTCTCTTATTATATCTTCATTGTATTTTTCTACATCAAAATTCATTTGTATTCCCTCACTCCCATCTTTAAGATGAACTTCATTTTTTAATCTTTTGTAATATTTTATATCATATTTATATAAAAGTGAACATAAAAAAACAAAGGAAATAACTCCTTTGTTTATAATTCTTCCTTATTGCAACTATTTATCAAATCTATAAGCAGTATATTCAATTATCACACCGTAACCTATGCCGGCTATAAAGCTCACCACATCTACAAACCCTGTAGTAGCAAAATAAGCAAAGGAAACTACTAAGCCTAAACCTGCTCCTCTAATTAAAATATAAGTTATTTCTTTGCTCTTAGGAGCTAAACCAATTACTAGACCCATTATTATCCTGTTGTACCATAAAGCAAATAAAATATAAGTGCTGGCCTCACCACCGGATCTAATAGAAGCTCCAATTATACAAAAGACTCCTAGAATTGCTCCTGTAATCAAGGATATCATCATTCTTTTTTTATTCATAATTAATTCCACCTTTCGTAATATACTTATAAAAAATTACTTCATTTTATTTAAAAACTTCGTTGAATAAGATAAGGTATCTGCAGGACAATTGTCGACACATCTTCCACAGCCTACGCAGTTAGCATCAATAACAGCTTCTCCAACTTCAGCTTTCTCTTTTATCTTTATTGACATTGGACAGATATCATCGCATTTACCGCAGCTAATACACTTAGTATTATCTGTATTTATTTTCTGGTCTGCAGCCTTTCCTATAAATCCAAGTAATGTACCTAAAGGACAGTAGTAGCAGTATCCCCTACCTATAAATGCGACCCAAAAGAACATAGCCATAAGAAGCTCTCCGGATAAGTATTTATAGTTTTCTATCATGCCCCAGATCTTTGGTTCCCCCGGCATGGACACTCCTATTATAAGTAATACCCAGTATAGAGTAAAAAATACTGCAATAGCAAAGAATATCCATTTGAAAATTAATAATATCTTTACAGTTCTATCCTTAATTTTTTTCTTTTTACCTAATAAAGGTATGGCGGGGTCGAATACCTCAGCTGCAAATCCATTAAATAAGCAAATAGTTGAACACTGCCATCTTCTACCTAAAAACAATGTCCCTATTAAAACAATAAGGCTGTAAATTACAAAAAATATTAAGGCTATGGTTATACCATTAACACCCCAAATAGGAAATCTACTCATATAAAAGCTGGACTCTTCACTTAAAAGTTGAAGAGGCGTAGTTGTCCATGGTAAAGGCATAGTGAAAAAATACAGCTCAGAATTGCCAAGAATTATCGGTCCTATAATATGCACTACTAAAGCAGCAGAAATAAACCCTATTAGATTCTTTTTTCTCATAGTTGTATTTTTATTTTTAAGTATTTTTAATGTAAGATAGCTTCCTACTATTATAAAAATAGTTTTCACCCAGTTTTCATAAAAATGCCATCCCCAAGTTATTAGCTTAGCAACATCATCGGAAGCATTTCTTGCATATCCGTAGTTTAGACCTGCTATTATGATACATAAAACTATATACACCCATAAAATTATCTTTAAGATTTTAAGTTCTTTATTGTCTTTTTTCATGCCATCTCCCTAAAATATCTGAATTAACTTTTTTTATCATTTCAATTATATATCAATAAATAAAAAATAAAAAGAAATCCAGCTTTCAACTTACAGTTAAGAACTGGATTTCATTGTAGGCTTAATATACAATTATCCTCTTAAACTATCTAAATATTTCATTAATATCTCTACGAATTTTTCAACTGCATCTTTACCTTTTTCAGTTACTTTAGAAACATTCTCGTTTACAAAATTTTGATCCATTTCAGTTATGCTAATCTTCTCCGCCCATCTACCTTTAGCACTTTTGTTTAGAAAATCTCCAAGCAAAGCGCCGGCACCTTTTCCAACAAAATCCATTAGTCCTCTTTCTATAGATACTGCAATACCAATTGGTTGTTGGTTCTCATCCTTATCAAAATACCAGTGAAAGCCAATTCTATAAATTACATAAGAAGACAACCATACAGTAAGTTTTCTAGGTTCATCTATTCCCGGCATCTGTATCAATCCATCTGCAGAGCCTGATGCCTGTTCTATTCTCTTTGTTACAAATTCTAGAGTTAAATCGTAAGAAGATTTATTTGGAGATTCCACATATATGCCGTAAAGCTCAAGTAAGCTGCTTTTTACATTAGTTGCTAAAAATCCTGCAATAGGTCCACCGATAGGAGCCAGAGCTAAATCAAAAGCAATGTCCCCTATATATACTACCAACTCCGCAGTTGCTATAGCTTCGTCATACCAGGCTTCTTCCATAATATATTCTTGTTTTTCCTGCATTATAGACTGTTCAGCTATATCCCAGCAGGTTTTCCTGAATAGTCTAAAATCCTCTAATCCTAAATCATTTTTAGCCTCTTCAAGCTGCTTTAATTTTTTCTCTCTAAATCTTTCAGCCATATAAACTTCTATTACTTTTTTAGTAGCTATATATTCTTTTTCAAAGTCGGCATAATACTGAAGTTCATCTGGTATTAATTTAATGTCTATTTCATTATCAAAAGTTTTCTCTTCTACACTGCCCTTTAGTGTCATCTTTCCTTCTACAGCATCTAAAGCTGGTAAATTCTTTTCAGCTTGAGCAAAATAACTTACACCATCATCGGTACTTAACTCTTCATCAATCTGTACTTTCATACCAATAAGATCAAATATTTCTTCTTCATCCTGAAGATCTACTTCTATATTTTCAGGAGTAATAAAATCTAAAGTACCTTCTTTTTCATTCCAGACTCCTGCTCTTACTTTAAATCTGGTTTTCTCCATTTCATCACTTTCAAGAGAAACCTTGTATCCTCTTATCTCTTTCTCTTTACCTAAGAAATCAGGTACTATCCCTTCTCTACATGCTACAATATCAAAAACTACCCTTGCTTTTTCTTTAGAATTTTCCGTAATCATTTCACAGTTGTAGTTTTCGAAAAATTCTTCAAAGTTCTTCTTAACACTGCCTTTTTCTATAACTTTCAAATACCACTCATCTTTTTTCTTTTCAGCTCTTACATCAAAAGGTATTTCAGACTGCATAGATTCTACAGATATTTTTTCAATATTTTCTAGAAAATCTAAAGGTCTAAATTTAAAACTGTATTCTTCACCTGACCCGGTTAATATATAATACTTCTCTCTACCTAATTCTATATAAGGGTCTCCTGCTAATTCAAAAATAACATTTTGTTTATGAGAACCTCCTGCCCCGCTAATATAGCATGTAATAGTGCAGGTGTCTCCCTGTTTCTTACCTTCTTTATTTGATTCTGCAGCAAAGTTTACTGCCTTAGTATTATCTATTATCTCACTTTCAGAAAATTTAACATAATCTTCCGGCGATGAAAACTGTATTAGAGAAGATAATTCCGAATTCATCCCTTCAGTAATACTGCCGTCTTCTTCATAAATTCTTTCATATATACCGGCATAAAAAGTTACATGTTCGTCGCTTCTTACCTTGCTGCCGGCTGTTTTACTAATCACCATCTGATATTCTTTCCGTCTTTTATCTTTTCTATTTTCATAAGCTTCCTGTGATCCGCTGGCAACTATTCCTGCCGCTGCAGCTGCAAATATACTGCTCCCAAGAGTGATTGCTATTGCTCCCTGAGCTTCAGGAATCAAAGGCGGCATTTCACTTTCTTCTTCATTAGCAACTACTGTATTTTCAGTATCCACAGGTAAACTTACTTCCTCTTCCGGAAAACCAAATACCTCAACAACTCTTTCATAAGTAGGAACCGATGTAGTTGAAGGTTCTATATTAAATCCTTTAAACAATCCGACCATTTCTTCTACCTTTTCATCAAGCAAAGGCACTACACTTGTTTCATAAACAGCTGATCTATATTCTCCGTTTACAAGAAAAATCATAACACCTTTAACCATTGCCATTTGAACTATTGCTTCTCCCCTAGATATTATTATTTCTCCATCTTGAAAATTTTCCTCATTTTCTTTATATACAACATACCCTGCGGATTCCACATCCATTGCTACATCTTCATTACTCAATTCAAAATATTCACGATTTACCCAATCTTCAGTATAAGGAGGCCTAAAATAATTTTCTAATCTTTCTTCTACACTATGAATTTTACTGCTAAAGTATCTCTGGCCTGTAGTTATGTTATAGTCTTCCGCCCAACTCACATTCGGATATTTTTCACTGGTTATTTCAGTATATGGGTTTCTTGCAACAAATCCACTTGTATATGGTTCAGCAGGATATTCAATAATAAAGTCATATCCCTTTGGAAGTTCTAAATTTATTTTTGTTGGCACCTGAGTTACAGGTTGAACAATTAAGAAAAGAGGCCAATCAGCCCAGGTCCCTCCATCTGGGTAATCTTCATCAAAATAATAATAGCTAAAAGATATCCTAATATCCAGCTTCCTGCTTTCTTCAACAGTCTCATTTAATTGAGCTATAAATGTTACCTCATCTTCCCCTTTGTAAGTTATTCCTTCCCAGAATCCGTCGCTTTCTTCAATTTCAGGTCCCGATACTATTTGAAATTCCTGAGAATCAAAAGTGTCAACTCTTATCAAAGTACAGTATTTTTTTACATCAGGATTATCTATCTTTATTTTTATTTCAAAGGGTTCGTAGCCATAAATGTAATCCGATATCTCAACGTCTACCCCTTCAATATCATCTTGAGCAAAAGCATAAAAAGGTAATTGTGAAAATGTCATAAATATAAGTAATATAATAGCTGATGCTCTTTTTATCTGTTTTTTATTTTTACCACTAAAAATAGCAATAGCAAAACCAGCTACTGCCAAAACTCCACCTATAATATATGAAATATTAGAATTATTAATTAGTATTGCTACAGGTACTGTAGCTAAAAAACCTAAGGATCCACCTAACATTATTTTTTTAACTTTCGGACTTCTATTTCCTAATGTTTTCAAGCCGTAAAATGCTGCAATAATAGATGTAAAGCTCTTACTAAAACTGCCATCAACGCTTAAAAAATTATGTAAAACAAAAGCTATTCCTATTCCGGCTGTAATCCAACTCAGACTTGATAATCCACCCTTAAATATGTTTTTATAAATAATCAGATTATTCTTTGCTCTTTTGAGATTAAAACTATAATTACCTTTTGTAATCTTCTTTACTACTGGTATCACATATGAAACTAAGACTGCTAAAACAATAGTCTTTGAAGCAGTACCCCCTGCTATATGTAACCAGTTTGAAGTATTCATCCCTATATTACCGGCAGTCAAAAAATTAAGCGGTTTTAAAAAGCTGTTATTGATACCTAAGCTTTTTAAAACATCAGGAAATATCCACAGAAAAATCATTACCAGTATCGGTATCCAGTTTTTCTTAATATTTCCAGGGATTTTTCTGATAATTGAGATAACACTGACTCTATCTTTACCCATAAAAATATCCCCAATTTCAAATGATTGCTTTTCCCCTTTCATCCTACTAACCCCCTAATTATTAAATTTTTGTATTATCTCAATTATACCTCATTGATTATTTATTTGTCATTAGATTTCTGTTAATAAACACAAAAAAATAGGAAACCAGCTCTCTTGGTATAACTTTGAGAACTGGTTCCTAACTAACTTCTGTCTTCATGTTTCTCCTTTCGGGGATTCACCCTAACAGAATATTTTCGTAACTCTTCCATATACGGAACAGCTACTACAACTTATCCATCTTACTTAAATCTTTTTACAATCCATTTCTAAGTCTTACTTTTCTAAATAACCTTTGATAC
>JAWSUU010000153.1:0-6074 GCA_033549325.1 Bacillota bacterium
TTCGACGCTGAACAGGTTTAACAGGCTTACCATACTTAAAAAGATAATATTCAAGCAAAAAGTTGTAATCCTGCTTAACAAACTTTTTGATAATGGGAACCTTGTCTACTTTGAACTTTTGATATTTTGGACTGTTAGAATCTTCAAAAGCTAATTGATTAAGAGGAATATGTTTTGCAATAAATAAAGATAATTCATAAATTTGATAAATTAAGTATTGATTATATACAAGTAAATAAGTTATAATTTGAGACATAGCAATGACCAACCTTTCTATTTAGTTTGTTGCTGTTAACTCAAATTATAACAGAAAATAGGGGGTCATTGCTATTTTTATTGAAAAATACCTTGAAACCCTTGAAAATGAACGTTTTTAAATAAACAAAGAGTGTCTTACTTGACACTACTATATTAGACTAGGAGGGTTAAATATGAAACTAACACATAGTTGTATTATCACTAACGATGTAAAAAAACTTAAGACTTTTTATGAAAATATTCTTCAATTAAAGGGGGAAATTTACGAGGATAATTATGCTGAATTTGTTGTTGGGAAAAATGTTTTAGCAATTTATTCTTTAAAAGCACATAATGAAATAGCTCCTGATTCTGCTGAACCATCATCAAACAATAGTATTATTTTAGAATTTGATGTTGATGATGTTGATAAGGAATACAAACGATTAATTGAAATGGATGTTGAAACAGTTAAAGCCCCGACAACTCAACCATGGGGGAATAGATCTTTTTATTTTCGTGATCCAGATGGTAATTTGATTAGCTTTTATAAAAAAGTGTAATTAACATCAACCCAAATATAACTCTTAAAGTTATACTTGGGTTGTTTTGAAGTACATTGTGTTACGGTTAAACCTAATATAAGCGATTTTAAAATTTTTTCAATTCTTATAGTTAATAATGCTAATAAGAAAACGAGAATTATTTGTCTGTTTAAGAACTATGTTTATACTTATATGCTAACCTTTAAAAGCTATTGCATCAAGTTGAAATTGAAGTCCTTCTTGTCCACCATGATGAGCGAATTCTGTTTGGATTGTTTTTCGAGCTGGATATTTTCCTTTAAATCTTTCTTTGATTACTTTTTCCATTATAGGGATATTCCAAACATCTCTAAACAGGCAATCAATTTTTACTACTGATTCTAAAGTCAGATCTATTGATTTCAGTCGTTCGCTTAAATGGTCAAATGCACCATTTATCTGATTTTCAATGGGCTGACCGATATTGCCTACACAATAACTTACAAAAACAAAATCGCCAGCTTCAACAATTCCAGAATGTGCCCATTCCTCATTTATATCACTTCTTATGATTTTTCTCATGTATTTTTCCTCCTTATAAATTATAGATATGACGCATATTTCAATAATATTTCAGTTTAACGAAAATTATTTTCTAATAATTTTATTTTATCCTCTACGCAATCGTGAATTTCATTTATAATATTATCACTTCTGATTTCATAGTGCAATTTAAAAACCAGTATAATTCTAAGCATTATACTGGTTTTATTTTGAAGTACAATATGTTACGGTGAGCCTTATCATAAGTGATTATAAAAAAATGATAATGTAACTATTAACTATATTGACGTTTCTATTTTTAATTGTTTTATATTATGTAATTCATAATTTAATTCTACTAGTATATATCACCTGTTTTTAAATCATCATCAATCAATGCTAAATAATTCTTTTACTTCAACGTGATTAATATTCAGATTTGTAAATTCTTCTGTTGCTTCCTCATTATCAATTCCCGAATCGAGTGGGGTTGAGGAGTAAAAAACATACCCTTCCTCTTTAGCCAAAATTAGTTCTTCATATTTATTTTCATATTGGTTAAATGTTTTTTCATCATAAATCATTACACTGAAAAATTCCTGGAAACTACCATCCTCATATTGATATCCAGTATATAGAAAGGATACTCTGCTATAATTTTCTCCTTCACTTTCTTGTATTTTATACTTGCCTTCCCATTTATCTGGTATTTTCAATGTGAAACCATATTCTTCATTTTTATAAACTTCGCCCGAATCTTTAAATGTCCTTTCTGAACTGCTGTTGTCAATAATTGACCATACGCCTGTATCTATATCTCTTGTTAAATAAAAATATTGTTCAAGGTTACCATCATTCATAAAAGTTTTTTCGTGATCATATTCAACAAAATAGCTTGCCTTAACAATAAGAAAATGATCCATTAAGTACATATCTGACCAACCTCTACTTTCAGCAAGATCACTGCCTTTGTAGCTCTCAATTTTTCGTTGGGTTTCTTTATCATCTATTACTGCTTTTATAAACTTTACTGAAATGGTGTAATCTTTATCAATCTGATTTTTGATTGCACTTTTAACAACTTCAATTGGATCCTTTGAAGGATTTTGAATCCAGCTGTCAGATGTATTAGAATCGATCTGATTCAAATTTCCATCAATATAGTCCCATTCAAACCTAAACCCATTTTCAGATTCTACAAGATTAGTCCATTGAACATCTGGTCCATCACTATTAAATTTCACTTCATATAATTCTTCATTTGCTTTGAATGAAAAATCCATTATTTCGCTATCTCGATTCTTAATACTAACAACAATAACAGAGTCTGCATTACCAATATGACCGATTATAAAATTGCTTAATGCTTGATTCCCATGGGTTTCTGATCGTGGATTAATATAGTTTCCGTCTTCATTTTTCTCAAATTCTATTACTGATGGATTGCCTCCACTTAAAAAAGCGACTATTCTATCTTCGTCATAATCTTTTATCTCTAGAATTTCAACTGTTTTTCCCTCATATAAATCAAATGATTGAATGATTCTAGTTATTGATTCTGTACTATTTCCATAAACAGATTCACCAAGCGGATTTGATAATAAACCAATCGACGTAAAGATAAGAATAGCTAAAGCTATAATAATAATATAAAACCTAGGTTGCTTGAAATTTAAAATGTTCTTAATTCTTCCTTTTGCATCTCCTTCCCCAAACGCAAGAGGCGTCAATCCAATCTTCATTCTTCCTGTTGTTAAATTTAGCAATGACTGCGAATAATCTTTTTTTACACTATGTCCTAATTGATTAATAACAGATTCATCACAAGACATCTCCATATCTTTACCACTCAACCAAAAAGCTACCCAAACAAGAGGATTATACCAATGAATACATAAAACTAAATAACTTATAAATCTAATGATATGATCAAATCTCTTGATATGGGTTTGTTCATGAAGCAAGATATATTCTTTCTCGGATTCTGACAAAAAATCAGGCAGATATATCTTCGGTTGGATCAAACCTAAAACAAATGGTGTTGTTACATTATCAGATTGATAAATATTATCCTTTTCATAGTTTGCATTTTTTAATTTACCTTTCATTCTTATAAGCGATACCATTCCATAAATCAGAAGAATAGCAATCCCCAAAATCCAGATCAATGATCCAATAAAAATCCAAACCTGCATTGGATTTACACTAGCAACAACATCCGCTGATGGTAGCGAACCACTGATAGATTGATCAATATTGGCCATTCCCGTATTGATACTAGGTGATATGTCGTATAAAACATCATTAGAAACTGGCGTAGGATTGATTGGAATCAAGCTCAAAACGCTTTCAAATGAAATTGGTACAATAAGTCTAACGAGAGCAACTGCCAACAATATGTACGAATACTTTTTCGGTGCTTTAGCAAGAAGCAATCTTGCTACTAATATGAACACAATAACTATACTTGCTATATAACTCATGTTAATGACTTGCAAAAATATTCTCTCTAACATACCTACACCTCCCTTTTGTATCCATCAATTAATTGTTGAATCTCTTCAATTTCTTTTTCACTTAACTTTTTTCGCCGAGTAAATGCCGCTAAAAAATTTGGCAAAGACCCTTTAAAAGATTCTTCTAAAAATTCTTCCCCTTTTTCTGCTAAAAAATCTTCTTTTACTATTAAAACTATAACCGTTCCATTTTCATTCTGAAATATTCCTCTTTCACAAAGGCGTTTTAGCATGGTATATGTTGTTGTTCTTTTCCACTCGAATTCTTCAGAACATATCTCAATCAAATCTCGCGTTTTAATAGGAGCTTTATCCCAAATAATATCTGCAAATCTCTGTTCCATTTCACCAAGTTTGTATTTTTCCATAATGACCTCCTTTGTCTAAAAGCTTTAGACAAATATAGTCTAACACCATTAGACAAGATTGTCAATATTCAAACACTTTTTTTAAATAAACTTTGTTGAAAATAATTCCTATTGTGCAAGTTATAACGATTTTATTGTGCAACTTGCGATTTTAAAATTTAAATTATCTCTTCCTTAGTTTCCATAAAGCCATAGGGTGAGCCTTGATTCTATTTATAATCTTTTCATCTTCGAATAGAAGTTCCGGAATATATTCTCCATCTTCAAATCTATTTAAAAATTTCTTTTCTTTTTTCGATAAAACCATTAATTCAGACATATATTCTTTAACTAATTTCTTTGCTGGCTCTAATTCAAAATCATCTTTTGTTTTAAGTACAGGCATTAGTTCTCTTTTTATATTATTTTTTGTTATTAAGTCAATAGATTCGCTATTGAATTTTTTGTTGATATTTTTATCAGAAATGGCAGCATAAAAAATAATACATTTTTTAAGTTTTTCTTTTTCAGCTTTTTCAAATATTTCGTATTTAATCATATTATTTACATCATATAAATCCCTTGCTGCTGCTCTATTTAGCATAGCATTAATTTTACTAGCATATATTTCTATAATATTTAAAGTTTTTATCTTGTAATCATTAGAAAAGTGTTCGGTAATAACAGTTCTTTCTTCAACTTCAAGTATGTGAGATCTTAGGGAATAGTTTACTTCAATCTTTATATTATCTTTGTTTCCACTTGTTCCGCTATAACTATATACAAAAGAGTCAAGACTATGAGTTTCTTTGGATTTGGAACTTAGAGTATATCCCTCAGATCCCATAAATTTCTCAATAGTATGATTTATAATCTTCCTGCTATTAAACATTTCTTCCTTACTGTTGTTGATTATATAGTCTAAATCAATATCTACAGATAGTCTCGGTAATTTAAATATTGTAAGATTAATTGCTGTGCCACCTTTAAGTGCCAAGTTATCTTTAAGAATTGGATTTGTGTTAAAATAATCTAGTATATCAACCAATCTAGCAACTTTTTCTAATGTATCTCTTATAAAACCCATTTCTTTAGCTTTTTTTCCTAAAAATGTAATATCATAATTTGCCAATTATTTCACCCCTTTTTTATTAAAAAATCTATTAGGTATTACTAGTTTCCATTTACTATTGTAATGTGTATCATCTTTAATCTCATTTGATAGATAACTACTACTCTTTCCAATCTTTTTATTACAGTATTCAATAAATTTTTTTGATATCTGTAATTCTTCACGGTAATAGTTAAGTATATAACCTGTTTTTTGATATAAACTCTGAGTATTATATATATCAAGATATTTCTTTAATTTGTTTTCATCTAGATAATGTATGTTATCTAGAGAATTAAGTAGTTCTTCTATTCCTCCTATTTTATTGAAATCATTTATATTATCAGTTACAGTTCTTTCTATATCTGTTATTCTAACTCCTGTTGTATTTTTTGCTTCTACAACACCTTCTTTGATTCTTGAAGAAATATATTTATAAGTTATACCTTCAAATTCAAAATGATTGAATTTAGATTCTGAAGAAACATATACTTCATAGAACACTTGATTTGTCAGTCCATAGTATTCTAAAGCAGTATGATGTGATATATATGAAGTATCAGTTATAGCACATGCTATTTGATAACGATTAGCTAATATCTGGTCTGTAGCTAAGTTTACTACAGAATAAATATTTTTTCTGATTTTTTTGATCATACCTTTTTTCATAAGACGATTGAGTTGAGAATATGCAGTGTTTATATTACCAGACAACTTTTTTACATCATTAATCGAAAATACAGGATGTTTTGCTAATTCTTTATATACCTTCATTATAATCACCTTTCTTCATTTC
>JAWSUU010000154.1:0-5987 GCA_033549325.1 Bacillota bacterium
GTATTAAGATGAATTATGAATCTCAATTTATAAAAGAAAATACAAATAAAAACGAATATGAATATGTAAGTAATTATAAAATTGAAATAGATGAAAAAAGAATAACTAGAAGAGTAAAATTAAGTAATGCCTCTCGATACATTTTTTCCTTGTCATTAGTATTTGCCTTATTGGTTCTGATAATTTTACTATATAGGATAGGAGTAGATAGTATAGGATGGCTAAATATTGAATTCTTGACAGGAAAACTATCGATATTTCCTGAAAAAGCCGGTATCTTTAGTGTTATTATGGGTTCAGTATATCTAACTCTTATAGTGATACCGGTGACGTTAATACTGGGAGTTTCCACCGCTATCTACTTAGAAGAATATGCATCAAATGGTATAGTTAAAAGAATTATTAATACCAATATATCTAATTTGGCAAGTGTACCTTCTGTTATATTTGGACTACTGGGTCTTACAGTTTTTTCCAGGATGTTAAATTTAGGTTCCAGCATATTAGCTGGAGGGCTGACATTATCGTTACTGGTACTTCCTATTATTGTGGTTTCAAGTCAGGAAGCTATTAAAGCTGTCCCGGGATTCTTAAAAGAAGCTTCTTTAGCAATGGGAGCTACTAAATGGACAACTATAAGAAAGGTTGTATTGCCAGTTGCTATACCAGGAATACTAACAGGATCTATACTTTCTATATCTAGAGCAATCGGTGAGACAGCACCTTTAGTAGTTTTAGGTATACCTACATTGATAATGACAACTCCAACTAGTATTTTTGATGATTTTACCGCTTTACCAATTCAGATATACTACTGGACATTAGATACAGTATTAACTCCTGAATATGCTAACTTAGCAGCAGCTACAATAGTAGTATTATTAGGAGTACTATTTATAATGAATTCAGCAGCAATAATAATAAGAAATAAATTTCAAAAGAAATTCTAAAAAGGATGATAGAAATGAGTGAAGTAGTGAAAAACCTTAACGAATACAAAAATAATCTAGCTTATGATATTAAGAATTTGAGCTTGTGGTATGGAAAAGACCAAGCTCTAAAAAATATAAGTTTACAAATAGAAAAAAATCAAGTTACAGCAATAATAGGACCATCTGGATGTGGAAAATCAACATTTATTAAAACTTTAAATAGAATGATAGAGAATATACCTATTGTGAAAACCGAAGGAGAAATATTATATAACAACAAGGATATCTTTGATAAAACTATTAGAGTTGAAGAATTGAGAACAAAAGTTGGGATGGTTTTTCAAAAACCAAATCCATTCCCGAAGTCAATTTACGAAAATGTCGTATATGGACCAAAAATTCATGGTATCAAAGATAAAGGTATGCTAATGGAAATAGCAGAATCAAGTTTAAAAGGTGCAGCATTATGGGATGAAGTAAAAGATAGACTTGACGATAATGCTTATGGTCTTTCTGGAGGACAGCAGCAAAGATTATGTATAGCAAGAGCTATGGCTGTTCAACCAGAAATTATATTAATGGACGAACCTACTTCAGCGTTAGATCCTATAGCAACTTATAAAATAGAAGAATTAATAGACCAGTTGAAGAAAAATTATACAATAGTAATTGTAACTCACTCTATGCAGCAGGCTGCTAGAATTTCAGATAAAACTGCATTTTTGCTGATGGGAGAATTGATAGAATTTGATAAGACGGAAAAAATATTTTCCAACCCAAGAGATAAAAGAACAGAGGACTATGTAACAGGAAGATTTGGATAAACATTAATCCCTCTATATAATTTTGAAAAAAGAGTTGTTTTTAGATAAATGACTCTTTTTTATTTGGAACCCTTTAACTATAACTACGTCTAATGGTATAATAGTATTATTAAGAAAGGGAAGTGATTATGTGATTAATGTAAAAAGTATAAGTAAAGTTATATCTATATTATTGTTGCTTAGCTTTATATTTACTCCTTTAGTGGGTTTTGAAGTTGAAGGAGCAACAAATATAAGATTGGTAGTAAATGGAAATGATATTACCCATCTTTCAGAACCTATAATAGTTAAGGATAGGACACTAGTTCCTATTAGATTTGTTGTTGAAGGTATAGGTGGCGAAGTGGAATGGGATGGTGAAGAGCGATCAGTAAGAGCTACCAGAGGAGATTCAGAGGTATACTTAAAAATTGACAGCTACTTATTTAGTTATAATAATGGTGAAGAATACGGATTAAGTGATGTGTCACCAGAAATCAATAACCTTGGAAATGGAGACAGGACATACGTACCATTAAGATTAATTACCAATGCATTTGGTATTGGTATAGAATGGGATGGTGAAAATAGAATTGTTAATATAAACTCAAGTGAAACATCAGAAGTAGAAAATTTTTTTCATATGGATATTACCTCTCATAGTAACGGAGATATTATAACAGGAGAAGAAGATATTTCAGTAGATTTACCGGAAGAATTAATTAACTCTGAAAATGAACTTAGACTGATACTTATAGAGAAAGGTGAAAATAGCGGCTTTATAATTAAAAAGTCCAGTACAGATAATTCTACATTAAACTATATTCCTAAAATGTCTGAAAATGGTGATAAGCTTTTAGTTGCGGCTGTATATAAAGATGAAGAATTTTTAGCTGGAGATTTGGTAGATATAAACATTAATGTAAATCCAGAAGTATCTTTAAAGGGAGTTAAAGAAGGAGAAACATACAGCGACAGCATAACCCTTGAAAATACTTTGAATTTTTTTCCTAAATATGTAAGATACCAATTTAAAAATGTTGAAAGTGAGAGAACTATAATGTCTGGAGAACAGGATCCTTTAGGTAACTACACCTGGACACCTACTTTCGAAAATAATGGAACCTACGAGATAAAGGTTATAGCATATGATGAAAAGGATAATTCCTACGAAAGTGATGGAATTAAAGTGAACTTTGACTTAGAAAGAGTACTGACCTTAAGAGGAGTATCAGAAGGTATGGAGATAGATGATGCTGTTAATCTTATAGCCAACAGAAACTTTAATGTAAATGAGACTCACTATCTTATAAGAGATAAAGGGTCACAGGAAGAAAGAATATTAAAAACAATTCCTTACGGAGGATATTTATGGTTTCCAGGACCCGAGGATGCAGGAAAATACGACTTGAAAGTTAGAGTAGAAGATACAAGAGGTAGTCTTCATGACAGTCCTTGGGTCGGAGTAGAAGTTCTTGGAACACCTAAGTTGATATTTAATGGAATAGGACCTAATGAAGTAGTAACAGGAGAAAAAAAATTAAATTACAAGACAAATGTAGAACTTGGAGATTTAAAATTTATACTTACAGATAAAGAAAATGGTTCAAGAAGAATAATTCACGAAGATTTTAATGATGAAGAAATACCTACTTACAGTCCAGTAGGTACAGATAGTGGAAAAATGACTGTGAAAGCAGAGGGTGTGTATAATGGTCAAGTTCTTTCTACGGAAGAGATAGAATTCAATGTATACTTAGATGACATATACTCTGCTAAACCTATAGTTGAAAAGGACAAGTTTATGGATTTTGCTTCAAAACTTGCAGTTGAATCTAAAGAAAATACAGGAATGTCTGCAGCACTTCAAACTGCACAAGCCATACTTGAAACAGGATGGGGTCAGTATGTGCCCGTAGATAAATATACAGGTAAATTTTCCTACAATTTATTTGGAATAAAAGGTGAAGGGACTAATGGATCTATAATTTCAAATACCTGGGAAGTTTACAACGGAGTTAGTTATAGAGTAGATGATTACTTTAGAGCTTACAACAATGAAGATGAAGCATGGCAGGATCACAAAAATATTCTGTTAAACCTTGAAAGGTACAAGGGATTTAGAGATGTAATGTACGACAGTACAAAAGGTGCATGGGCTGTAAAAAGAGCAGGATATGCTACGGACCCTCAATATCCTATTAAATTGATGGATATTATAGATATGTATGATCTTAATAAATTAGATGAAGTAGAGATCTAAGATAAGGAACTGAAAAAATGTTTTAGACTTATAATTTGATGGTAAAAGAATATTCTGGGACCTGAAAATCTCATTATATCTTTTACCTTTTTTTTCATATTTTTTTTATAGCAGTGGACAGTGCACTTAGAACAAAAAGCTCATTTAATTTTCAAGATAGAAATATTTGTCCAATCTGTTATTTAAATCAAAAAGATTATTATACTGGATTACTTCATACTCATGTATACTTTCTTTTAGAATAGATTCTTCATCAAAATCATAAACTTTCCCTTCTTTGTCGTAGTAAAAGTTAGCCACAATTATTGGCATTTTTTGTTGAAGATCTAAAAGATATTTATTGTATGGCGTAGTTTCAACGCCTGCAGTTTCTAAAAGTAGAGAAGAAAGATAGTTGATAGAAATTTCTTCTAAATAATCTTCTTCAATATTGTAATTAGACCATATTATAAATGGAACCTGATAAAGTTTAACTCTTTCTTCTAAAGTTAATTCGGTCAAAGGTTTTTCATATAAGGTTTCTAGAAAGGAATCATCAAGCATTGGCTGGTGGTCACCAAACATTAAAATAATGGTATCTTCATCTATATTTTCAAAATAATCTATCAAATATTCAAAGGCTGAATCAGATTCTTTCATAAGAGATAAAAATATATCAATGTCTTCTCTTACATCAAAAGAAGTCACATTTATTGGTTTATCAAATACATATCCTGTATCAAAGTATCCACCGTGATTTTGCATAGTAATATTAAATATAAAGAAAGATTTATCAGTATTTCTTTCTTCATATAATTCTATAACTTTCTTATAATTCTCTAAATCACTTATGTTTCCCCTTACAGTTTCTGGATTATCAAAGCTTTCTATAGCAACAAAATCTTCAAATCCAAAATGCGAATAAACACTGACTCTATTATACCCACTTTTTTTGTAGGGATGCATTGCTAAAATTTGATATCCCTGGTCTTTTAGCGTAGAAACCATGGAAGGCATTTCAGAATTTATATACTGGACATAAGGGTTAGTACCTCTCAAAAAAGCCATAGTATTTCCAGTTAAAAATTCATATTCAGTATAACCTGTACCACCTCCTCTTTCTGGAGAAGTAGTAAGAATTCCTTTAATAGTATTTTTTTCAAGACTTCTAAAAAATGGAAGATAATCTTCATTAGTTTCAAAATCTCCATAAATATTAAAATCTGAAAAAGCTTCATTCATTACAACGATTATATTTGGATTATTAGAAGAGTTTGAGTTATTGTCATGCTCTTTGTATTTAGAAAGCACATTATTTACTTCTTCTAGAGAGTAATTTTCTATATCTATAGTAATAGCTTTGCTAAAATCGTAAACAAAACTGGAAATATAACCGTATTTTTTAAATTTTGCAGATGGTTCCCAGTGGGTGTGGGTTGCATCTTTAAAATACAATCCTGAATTATATACAAATACTGAAAAAACCAGTAGAACTGTTAAAATTATTATAGATTTTATTATTTCACCAACTTTATTAGTTTGCTTTTTTCTTTCCGAAGATAAAATCAAAAGCAGCATAGTAGAACCAAAGATTATTAAAGCGGTAGTAAAATCACTGTTTAAAGTAAATTCATAACTCCCGGAAACACTAAAAGCCGTCTTTACTGAATATATGTCGCTAAAAACAATGGGAATGCCTCTAAAGCTAATAACAAAATAATTAGCTATAGCAGCATAATATATAATCATTAAAGATACTGTGGAGGCTAGTTTAATTCTTCGAAATAATATATAGAAAAACACATGAATAATCTCATAGAGCAAAAAATTAATAAAAATAAAATCTAAATCAATAGAATCAAAAGTACTTAAATTCAGTATTTCCATTATAATGAATCCTATAGCAGGAGACACAAAAAATAAATAACAGTAGGATAGGATTATTTTTCTCCGTATTTTTTTTAATATGGGGTATATAAAATTTTTGAGTTTAGATATATCCGTAGAAAC
>JAWSUU010000155.1:0-5893 GCA_033549325.1 Bacillota bacterium
GTTACATTATATGCCTTTACATTTCAGTATATTCATTGAATTGGTTTATTTAGCATTTTGTATACTGAATATTATACCATATATAATTTTAAATATCATTAAAGTTTTTTTGTTTTTTGTGTATATAAATTTAACTTTTGGGTATATTATAAATACAATAACAGATACTTCTTATCTTTAAACTAATTATCTTAGATGAAGAATCAAAAAGGGCAGAGTTCATATTTTTAGAACAGCCAAGATTGTTTATTAAATAATAGATTCCGATGGGATAATTAGAGGAGATTAAGAGTAACTGTTTAAATATATTCTGACTTGCAGAGTATAATAAACATGAAAGGGTGATACCACCAAAAGGAGAAGAGATGACTAGAGAATTTTAGAATCCGGTTCTTACGTTAGTTAGTAGGAGCCGGATTCTATTTTTTGTACTTAATAAATAATTAATTATTTATTCATATCTTCTAAATTACTTTTTTTACTTTTTCATTTATAGTTCTTTATAAGTGGTCGTGATGATTTTTTTGTTGGACCCTCTAAATTAATATAGATTAAAAGATTCCCCCTTTTAATAAAAAAATTATAAGGCATCGCCTTATAATTTTTTTATATTAAATTGTTCACTTTCAAAAAACTTTCAATCCTTTTTAGTAAGCTATCTATATCTCCATCTTCTTCTGCCATTGTTTCTATTGGACACATGCCTGTCATATCTCTATTTTTTATATAAGGAACCATTTTTTCCTTTTCAATAGATATTTTTTTATTTTCTAAAACCTCTACAGAACTTTTAGATATTACCTTAGCATATATATTAGCAACTTCTCCCCTGATGTATAGCAGGGCAGCTCCCTTACCTACTATCTTATCTGCAGCTGAAGCACCTATTAACTTCTCTTTGTGATTCATTAGTGCTATATACAGCGGTTTTATTCCCCTTTCTCTGCTCTTAAAAAAACATTCTTCATCTTTCACTATAGCGAGAGTAAGTTCTTCTTTATCAAGTATTTCTTTTGCCAGTTCTAAATCTCTCATAGATTCTCCTTTTGTAATTGTTTTGAATATTAATATCTATTATAACAAATAAATATTATTTAAACAATTTGTAATTAGATACCATTTTCCCTTGATTTTTTCTACTAATAAGTAATATAATAATAAAGTAGTTAATAAAAAATAAGCCTGGTTAGGAGAGGTTCCTATACAGATATATGCCACTGCCCAGAAACATCCAGAGATGCCAATGGGTCAGCTGAAATAATCGAAAAGGTTATTTCTAATGTGGTTGGTAAAACCTATGCTGTATAGTGCTAAAACCCAACAGGGATGGTTTACATTCCTTATGCCTCCAGGTGTAAGGTTTTTTAATATGATTTGAAAGGATGTGGAGAAATAGTGGACGTCAGGCCTTTGGGCTGGATATATTTTAGAAAAATTAATAATTGTAGCTCTCTATTCTTCACAAGAAACCAAGCTTGTTGATTTAGAGAGTTAAGAATATCGACAAGAGAGGTGAAAATATGTTAAATATATTTAAAACAGTAGATAAAAATCTGTTTAAATTAGAAAAAATTGAAGATGATGCTTGGATAAGTTTAGTAAATCCTAGTGAAGAAGAAATAGAATTTATAAAAGAAGAACTAAATATAGATATGGACTTTTTAAGAGCTGCTCTTGACGAAGAAGAATACTCCCGTATAGAAGTAGAAGATGAGAATGTTTTGATATTAATAGATATGCCTACAGCTGATAAGGAACACGATCATTTATTTTACTCAACACTTCCTTTTGCTATTATATTAACAGAAAAGAATATATTAACGGTATGTTTAAAGGATTCTTATATAATAGATCAATTCGAAAAAAATAGTGTTAGATCTTTTTATACTACTAAAAGATATAGATTTGTTTTACAACTTTTATTTAAAATTTCAAAAAGATTCTTGCTATATTTGAAGCAGATTGATAAAATGAGCTCTGAAGTAGAAAGACAGTTGCATAGGTCAATGAAAAATCGTGAACTTATACAACTTCTGGATTTAGAAAAATCATTAGTTTATTTTACAACCGCATTAAAGGGAAATGAAATAGTACTAGAAAAAATGATGAAGCTGGATGCTATTAAGCTTTATGAAGAAGACGAAGATCTACTAGAGGATGTAATTATAGAAAATAAACAGGCTATTGAAATGGCTACAATTTATTCAAATATACTTAGTGGTATGATGGATGCCTTTGCATCAGTAATATCAAATAACCTAAACGTAGTAATGAAGGTTCTAACCTCTATTACTGTAGTAATGGCTATTCCTACTATGATAGCAAGTTTTTACGGTATGAACGTAGCCTGGCTACCTATAGCTACTAATCCAAATGCTTTCTGGATTATCTTGGCCGTTTCCGGGGGGTTATCTCTAGGTGCAGCATTAATTTTAATTTTCAAAAAAATGTTTTAAAAACAAAAGGAGAGATTTACAATGAGTTTATCGGATGAAATGTTAGACATGGAAAATTGGGCTGTAGTAGGTGCATCAGACAAACATCACACTTACGGATATAAATTATACAAAAAGTTGAAAGATTATGAGTACAATGTTTATCCAGTTAATCCAAACTGCATTAGTGTAGATGGTGATACCACCTACCCTTCACTTAGTGATTTGGATGGAGATGTAGATGTTGTGAATTTTGTTGTCAACCCAAGCATAGGCATTGAAGTCTTGAGAGAATGTATAGACCTAGGTATAAAAAACATATGGCTTCAGCCTGGAACAAGAAGTAAAGAAATTCATAATCTTGCAGAAGAAAATGATATAAATGTTGTTAACTCATGTGTACTAGTAGAACTATAATGCTAAAGATTTTTAAAGATCAGTTATTTAACTGATCTTTTTCATTTATTAGCCCGTATAATAAACCACTATAGTATTTACCTTCAATTCGAAAGTGATCCCTCAACTTTCCTTCCAATATGAATTTATTTTTTTCAAGTATTTTGCATGATCCTACATTAACTTCTACAACTTTTGCAACTAATTTATGGATTTTAAGATAATCAAAAGCAAAGTCTACTAGCAACTTCAGACTTTCTGTTCCATATCCCTTGTTCCAATTCTCTTTATTGAACACATACCCAATCTCAGCTTGATTCGAAATTTTATCATGGTTAAAAATCATTATATTCCCAATCACTTTTTTCGTCGACTTCAAAACTACAGAAGCATATTGATGAGTACCTTTTTTTTGATTACTTATCATTTCTTCTACTAAAGAATTTGTTTCGTTAATATTGTTTTTAAGTTTCCATCCTATAAAAAAGGAAACTTCTGGATCTGACGCATATTCATGTATGTTATTAATATCTTTTTTACTTACATTTTTCAAAAATATTCTATCGGTACTTTTTAAATATAGTTCTTTATTAAACATTGTCTTGTACATGATGTTATAGCTTATTACATCATAAGCTCCTTCCTTAAGTATTATAATCTAGTTCATAATAAAAATCCTTTATTATTAATAACAATCTCTTTTCTATGTACTATAGAGTTATATATGTGGATTTTAACTCCATTGTTTTTAGCCTTCGTCAATGCATTAGAAAAATCCGGATCCATGTCAAAATTTGGCGTAAATTCCAAAACTTTATCCATTTGTATAAGGAAAAAGATGTTTCCCTCATAACCTTCTTCTACAGCATCTATCATTTCAAGTACATGTTTTGTACCCCTTGTAGTTGGAGCATCGGGAAATTTTGTTTTATTATCTTTTTCCAATGTAACCCCTTTTATCTCTACAAAACCTTTCTCACCGGACTTTCTTTCGTAATATAAATCAAATCTAGATTTTTGAAAGGTTTTTTCTTTTTGTAAGATTTTCAAATTTTTAAAATCTTTTATTTTTCCATCTTTTATTCCCTCAAAAACTACTTGATTTGGAGCTTGAGAATCAACGTTTATTAACATGTCTCCTTTATAAGCACTAATTAAGGAGTATCTAGTTTTTCTTTTTGGATTGTCGGATTTTTGAAGATAAATTTTTGCACCTTCTCTAAGTATCTCTTTACATCTGCCTGTATTTTTAACATGTACTTCTTCTTTTTTATCATTAACAATTACATCTGCTATAAATCTATTTTTTCTTTCTATAAAAATTCCCTTAACTATATTATCGTAATTCATTCTTATTCCATTTCTTCTATGATAATTTCATTTACTTCAACAACTCTTTTTTCTGTTATAGTATATCTAAATACAGGAAAAAACACATATAAAGATAGTAGGGTAATTATTACAATAATGATTATTATTTTCATAAGTTTACTATTTTTTTCAATTTTAAAAGCAAAGTTATCATCGCTATTATCCTCCACTATATTTGCAGAGTTGCTCCCACATAGATGACATATTTTTTCCCCAGACTGCAAGTGATTACCGCAAACAGGGCAGGTTTTATCTGATAATTCTATTTTTTCGATTATATCCTGTTCTTTATTTTTTATAGAAAAAGCATCTTCCAGTTTATTATTTTGTATTTTTGGGTTTTTAAGTTTATTAATATCTATTTTAATTTTTCTCAACTCCTTATTTAACATAATTTATCTTAACATAATTAGACCCGGTTAAAAAAAGCATGGCTTGATAGAATAGTTTAAATTGAATTATATCTCCCACCTTAATGTGTCGGTCTATATCCTCTACATCTACTATAGTATGGTCGCTACTTGAACCCATTATTATCATTTTTCTCTCTATAGGATCTAATTTTTTTGAATCACCAGTATCCTGATTTCCAACAGCCAGTATCACTCTTTTTCTTTTTCCTATATCCTGATACTCCGGTTTGTTACCAAAGGCATCAACACACATTTCTCCTATAGGGTATGTTGGTTTAATGTTAGCTTCTACCACCTGCGCCTTTAATATAAAGGTATCATTCTTTAAACCTTTAATATCTGTATCCCAGTATTTTGGTAAATCCATGGCATTGATTATACCCTCTCCCACTCTTAGATGGTTTATTTTTTTCGGCATTTCGTTTCTAAATACTAAAGGAAGGGTAGTTGTCCCTCCACCTGATACTATATCAAGGTTTCTATTAATTCTATTTTCTACCATCTCAGCTGTTTTTGAAAGTTCAAGCATATTATCTCTAGTTGGAGCTATAGACCCGTAGCAGCTTAAATTTGTCCCAATTCCTTCAAGGTATAAATTATCGAGATTTTCTGCATAATCACATAATTCTATAAATTCATTTCTATCAAATACACCTTCTCTTAAATCTCCCAAGTCTCTCATTAATATAACTCTATGCTTTTTTGGGGCTTTTTTTGCTTCTTCATTTATTTTATATAATGTTTCTTTATTTGAATTTAAACTTAAATCGCAATATTTAATCATATCCTTTATTTCAGACATCATTGGTATTCTAAGTAAAAGGGTTTCTACCTTAGGGTGAATTTCCTTCATCTTCTTAAGTTGATCAACTCTTGAACTTCCTAGGTTAATAACTCCACCTTCTATCATTTTTTCAGCAACTTTCGGTAAACCGTTAAATCCTTTTATAACTCCCGATACTTTTATGTTGTGTTTCCCACACATATTAACTATTACTTCTGTATTATTTTTGATTGTTGATAAATTTATATCTAATTGTGGATAAAGCATTTTACCCCTCCTTATCTTCATTAGATTTATTATAACATATTATCGTAAAGTTATTAACTGGTGTATTTTATGTATTTATATTATTCAACAACAGTCTTTTTATCAACAATCTATATTCTATCTCTTTAGTAAGCTTTGCATGAGAACTTCTACTGTTTACTTTTTAAGTGCTAGGATTTCTGCTAAAATTTATAAGTTATCAACAATAAAAACCCTTGATTTTCAAT
>JAWSUU010000156.1:0-5881 GCA_033549325.1 Bacillota bacterium
AAGGACTTTACTCTTGCTGGTTTTGTTGGAAATAAAAATAATATAGAAAAGGCAATGAATATAATCGGATACAATATAATCGGCAAAAAATTCAAGTATGAAGAAGGTAGAAACGAGAAATTCGAAAAATCTATTGTTACAAAAGTCGAATCTTTAAAAGAGTTAGTGGGTAATGCATTACCTGGTACGGCTTTACCAATAATAGAAAAAGTCTTTAAAATAGATAGTATTTTAATAGTAAGAATAACAAAAGATGATAAAACTATAGGGAATTTCACCTTGATTTTTTCTGAAAATCAAAATAAAAACGATAATGAAATGTTGAAGCTTTTTGCATCTCAAGTAGGTTTATTTATAGATAAGAAAAATTCTGAACTAAAGACTTTAGAAACTATTAAAAGATTTCAATCTCTACTAGAAAACAGTGTTAGCATTATTACTATTGTTGATAATAAAGGAAATTACGTGGATATTTCTGATTCTGCAGCAGAATTAATAGGTTTAAAAAAAGAAGATATTATTGGTAAAAATTTTAAAGAAGTAGTATCCGAAAAAAACGAAGAATTTATGAATGCAATATCGACTATTAGTAAAACAAAAAAACCTATATATAAAGAAGAAATTTATTATAAAAATAATGAAGAAAGAATATATGAAAGCATAGTTTTTCCGATAGAAGAAAAAGATAATGAAGTAGTGCTTTTAGGTTCAATAGCTAATGATATAACTGATAGAAAAAAAGCTGACCTGGACCTAATGCATTCACACAACCTTATAAAATATATTTTAGAACATAATCCAAGTGGAGTTGCAGTTCATGATAAGGATCTTAATTATATATACGTTAGCGAAAAATATTTAGAAAGTTACAACATTAATGGAAAAGACATTATAGGGAAACATCATTATGAAGTTTTTCCAGACTTACCTCAAAAATGGAGAGATGTTCATAAACGCTCTTTAAAAGGCGAAGTTATCAGGAAAGAAGAAGACCCCTACTATAGAGACGATGGCAGCATAGATTGGACAAAATGGGAATCAAGACCTTGGTATGATAAAGATGGATCAATAGGTGGCATAATTATATATACTGATATCATAACTCAACAAAAAGAAATGGAAGCTGAAATATATAAAGAACGAGAACAATTTAAAACAACCTTATTATCAGTTGGAGATGCAATTATTTCTACTGATAAAGATGGTAAAATTAATTTAATGAACAATGTAGCAGAAAAACTTACCGGATGGTCAAAGGATGAAGCTTACAATGAGCCACTGGAAAAAGTTTTAAATATAATCAATGAACACACAAGGAAATATTGTGAAAATCCAGCTAAAAAAGCACTTGAAACAGGAAAAACTGTGGAAATGGAAAATCATACAATATTAATATCAAAAGATGGTAGAGAGATACCTATAGAAGATAGTGCATCACTAATAAAAGATAGAAATGATACTGTAACAGGTGTAGTTATAGTATTTAGAGATTTCACAGAAAAAAAAGAGAGACAGAAAGAAATAGAATATTTAAATCTACACGATCATCTTACAGGACTTTACAATAGAAGATTTTATGAGGAAGAATTAAAAAGACTCGATGCAGATAGAAATTTACCCCTTTCAACTATAGTAATCGATGTTAATGGATTAAAGCTTATAAATGATGCTTTTGGTCATAATAAAGGGGATGAAATTTTAATTAAATCAGCAAAGGCTATAAAAAATAGTCTTAGAGCTGATGAAATAGTGGCAAGAGTTGGAGGAGATGAATTCTCAATAATCCTTCCAAACTGCGAAAAAAATCAAGTATCTAAAATTGCAGAAAGGATTAAAGAAAATATTGAAAAAGAATCAGAAGATGGTATTCCTTTTTCTCTAGCAATAGGATTTAATACTAAACTAGAATCGGATGAAAACATTACAGAGGTATTAAAAAAGGCAGAAAGCAAAATGTATACAAATAAAATACTTTCAGAGCAGAGTAAAAGAAGAGAAGTAATACATACTATGATTTCTACATTGCATGAAAAGCATCCAAGAGAAGAAGAACATTCAAAGAGAGTTAGCCAACTTTCATATGATCTGGGTAAAGCAATTAATATGAAAGGTGATAAATTGGATATGCTTAAAACAGCGGGACTTCTTCATGATATAGGAAAGATAGCCATAGACTATTCAATTATAGAGAAAAATGGAAAGCTTACAGAAAGAGAATATGAAGAGGTAAAAAAGCATCCTGAGATAGGTTATAGAATACTTAAAACCTCAATGGATTATGAAGATATAGCTAAAATTGTACTTTACCATCATGAAAAAATTGATGGAAGTGGATATCCAAAAGGAATAAAAAGAAATAAAATACCTTTAGAATCAAAGATCATTAGCATTGTTGATGCTTACGACGCTATGACATCTTTAAGACCATATAAAGGAAAAATGACAAAAGAAAAAGCATTAGATGAATTAATGAGATTTTCAAATACTCAATTCGATTTAGATATAGTAAAAGTTTTTGTTGAAAAAGTTATAAATTAAAATCAACTTTAAATTTTTTATATTAATAAAAATAAAACAATGTATTATATAAATATATAAATTGACAGAAATTATGGCTGCTTATAAGATATGTGTATTAGTTTTTATTAAGTGATCATACTAAGAAATGAAAGTAATACGATTTTTTTCATTTTACTAAATGCTTTACAATTAAGATTTAGGAATTATATCACAAGACTTTAAGAAGAAGTTTTAGTAGGTAGGAGGTAAAGAAGTGGATTCAATAGATGGCAAAATTACAGTAGTTGGAGCTGGTACCATAGGGACTTTAACAGCTTATAATTTGATTATGAGAAGATCTGCTTCAGAAATTGTACTGGTGAACAGGAATTCAAAAAAAGCATCAGTTAAAGCTTTTGATATTTCACATTGTGTTCCAGGCATCGGTGGGACCAGTATAAAAGGTGGCTCCTATGAAGAGTCAGCTGGATCACAGGTTATTATTATAACAGTCGGAGTACTGCCAAAAAAAAATGGAAGTCGTATGGATGTGATGCAAAACAATGTAGAAATATATCAGGATCTTATACCTAAACTTGTCACCTTAAGCCCTGATGCTGTGCTTGTTATTGTGACCAATCCTGTTGACATTATGTCTCTTGTAGCGGCAAAATATTCCGGATTCACATATAGGCGAACCATAGGTTCCGGAACATTGCTGGATTCCTTAAGGTTTAGAAGTTTTATTGCTGAAGCATTAGAAGTGTCACCAGAATTTGTTAATGCAATGATATTAGGAGAACACGGAGAGTCCATGGTTCCGATTTGGAGTAAGATAAAGATACATGACATTCCCTTAGAACAGTATGTGAAGGACAAGAGAATTAATTGGAATAAGGAAATCAAGGAAGATATTTTTCAAAAGACTAAAAGAGCAGGGTGGAAGATACGTCAAGGGAATGAACACAGTTCTTATGCTATATCATATTCAGCTACCACAATTGCTGAAGCTATAATACAAGGAAGTAAAGATTATTTCCCGGTTTCTATCGAACAGAGTTTTAAATACGGAGAGAAAGGTCTTTATATGAGTTTACCGGTCCAACTTGGAAAAGAAGGCTACGGCAAGGTATCTAAACTAGATTTAAGTAATGAAGAAGAAAGCTTACTTGAGAAATCCTTTTCGGCTCTGAAGAAAAATATAAATAAGGTTAACTTTTAGATATATTTTAGTTGATTGACTATAAAAAAAGCAAAGTTTTTTAAAAAGTACTTTGTTTTTTTATAGAATAAAATTCAAAAGAAATTTTTCCGATTCTTTGTACTTTTAGGTATTTAGAATATTTGAAAATCGATAGGGTATATAAATACTAAGGATAATGATTAAACAGGAGGAATATATCTATGAATAAGAAATGGATTATATTAATTATATTCTTAGTAGCCTTATTAGTTTTTTGGCAAATAGGAGGTATAAATTTTATACTTGCTCGGACTATTTTTGCTCCTAATTACGAACCTAGTTTATTGGAAGATGGTGATGAAGAAGATTATAATGGGAATGATATAGATGAACCAAACACAGAAGAAGAGTCATCAGACGACTCTTATAGTGAAGAGAAAACTATATTTTCTACAGAGGATTTAGAATATGAAGTTGAAATCATTGGAGAAGGTTTGGAGATTCCATGGGAGATAGTACCTCTACCTGATGAGAGATTTTTAGTTACTGAAAGACCTGGAAGAGTTGTAATGTTGGACAGTGGGGAAAAATATACAGTAAATGGTGTAGAGCATATAGGTGAAGGTGGTCTCTTAGGTATGGAGTTAAGTCCAGATTTCAAGAGAAATAAACATCTTTTTCTTTATTATACTTACAAAATAGAAAATCAGATATTCAATAGGGTTTCACGCTTTACCCTTGAAGAAAAAAACCTTACTGATGAACAATATATTTTAGATAAAATTCCTGGATCAAGATTTCATAATGGAGGAAGGCTAAAATTTGGTCCTGATGGTAAGCTTTACATTACTACAGGTGATTCCCAGGATTCAAATCTTTCTCAAGACATTGATTCTTTAGCAGGTAAAATTTTAAGGATAAATTCAGATGGCACTATACCTGAAGGAAACCCCTATGATGACAGCCCTGTATTTGCTTATGGATTGCGTAACTCCCAAGGGATATCATGGCATCCTATCAGTGGACAATTATTTGCAAGCGATCATGGACCCAGCAGCCAGGATGAAATAAATTTGATATTACCTGGAAAGAATTATGGATGGCCAACTGTAACTTGTCTTGAAAGTGATACACAGTATGAGGATCCTGTATCATGTTATTCTGAATTCACCTTGGCTCCTTCGGGAATAGCTTTTTTACCCTGGGATAATCTTGAAGAATCACCTCTATATTTAGCAGGTTTAAGAGGTAATATGATTATGAGAATTGATTTAGATGATGAAGGAGATTTCATAAGACAAGAGGAGCTTTTCGCAGATTATGGTCGGATTAGAACGGTAGTCTATCATGAAGATTCCTTATATATAGCAACAAATAATAGAGATGGAAGAGGAGTTCCAGGAGAAAATGATGATAAGATAATAAAAATAACACCTATCCTTCCATCAAATGAATAGACTTTGTAAAGATTAGAACGATAATATTATTTTAATAAAAAAGAAATTAATATATAAAATACAATAAATTTATATTAATACAGATAAATTCTGTTCAAAACAAATAGATATAAACAACGTATATTTATAGATTAAAGTGGTAAGTATATAATAATCATAATATTTTAATTGCCATTTATAAAAATTAAAATAAAGAGGTGAAGAAAATGAAGAATATACTATTACCATTAGAAAAAACAAGTGAAGAAGTAGAAGTTATAGAAGAGGCAGTGAAAATAGCACAGAATTTTGATAGTACTATAACTATATTTCATGTAGATGATTCAAAGGTTATTATTAATGAATTTCAATATAACCCAAAGGCTTACGAGGAAATATTAAAAAGCAGAGAAATCGATAATGCAAAAATGATAAAATCTTATGAAGATTTAGGATTAAAAATTCAGGTGAAAGAAACAGCTGGTGATCCTGCAGTAGAAATTATTGAAGAAGCAAAAAAAGGAGACTATGACTTAATTATAATGAAGACCCACGGTATGAAAGCTACAAAAAGGTTTATGCTTGGTAGTGTTACAGATAAAGTAGTACATCATGTAAGTATTCCAGTTCTTGTTGTAAGATAAGAAATATTTACTTTTAAAATAACAGAGCAGTGGTTTAAATGCCAATGTCATTAAGTTAAGAAATTAAAACCAAAGTTTAAGAACAGAGTATGTTAAAAATGCATACCCTGTTCTTTTTT
>JAWSUU010000157.1:0-5832 GCA_033549325.1 Bacillota bacterium
AGAAGTAAAAGCTTGTAATGAGAATACAAAGTATGCACTAAGCGAAAGACATAGGATGTACATCAATGATAAAGTAATAATTAGATTTAATACTCTTGGTGGAAGAAGGATAAATATTGAGAAGTTGAGTCGTTTTTTAAAAAATGCTGATTACTTGTACTACGAAATTGAAAAACAATCGTCATTAATAAAAAAAATTAAAGAATACAATGATAGATACTTAACTAGACGTATTGTATTTTATTTTCCATCTGAAGGTGATTACAGAAGAAACCGTGCTCATCTTGACTTGTCCTTAGGTAAAATCAATGAAGAATGGATAGTATTGGGAAGCTTTTGGGATATTCAAATTGAAAAAAATGGTAAGCCTAATGAATTTGAAATTATAGATTAGGTAAAATCAGGTTTAGATCGAAATGGTTTTAGCAAAATAAAAATCAAATAGTTCAGGAGGGAGCTTCATGAGCAGAAATTTTAAGAAAAGAATAGTATTTTTTATTGTTCCTACGCTTATTCTCATGGTAATTTTGTATTTGTTTTTTTACTTAAATTACATTGATATTTCTGTAATCTTAGCAATCTACTTGCCAATTTGGATTATCGGAGTTATAGCGACATTGCTTGGTAAAGTCGTATTTGCAAATGTTACTATAATTTTTGCAGGAATAGGTCTTATTTCAGAATATTTAGTTCATACATTTAATAAGTCTCATCCAAATATGTCAGGAGCATTTTTGAATAGTTTAATTCTATTAGTTGGTCTTATACTGGGAGTTGCACTTCAAATTTTGAGTAATAAAAAATATACATCTTAATTTGTTATACATAGTGAAGAGTAAAAAGGTGAGTGAGATGAAAAAAAGAGTTACAATAGTAATTATTTTTTTAATAGCTTGGCTGATTCTGTCAGTAAAGAGTTTTAATAATATAATCGATTATGATAACGATGGTATAAATATTATTAAATCAAGACATCCAGGTGATGGAAGACTCTATGTTACTGAAGATAAGGAGTTAATCGATATGTTCATTTCTATGATGGAGCAGTCAAAATACTTTAGGTTTATAGAAACCAATGAAGAGGTTGGTTCAGCTACATACCGTCTTTTTTCAGATGATGAAGAAATCATAAGTATTGATTTTTCAAAGGAAAATCGTATCAATTTTGATCAGAAACATTATATAATAATAAATGATATTGAAAATGAAAAAATAAGTTTTTATAACTCGTTTTGGACAGAAGAAAATGTTAAGTAATTAAATTTATAAAAAACTTTCGAATCACTTATGATAAGGTTCACCCCTATTTATTCGAAAAGCCCGATAGACTTGTTCTAGAAGTATCAATCTAAAAAGCTGGTGAGGGAAGGTCATTTTCGAAAAAGAAAGTTTTAGATTTGATTTTTTTAAAACTTCATCAGATAAACCTAAAGATCCCCCTATTATAAAAGTGAAGCTGCTGTTCCCTTGAACAGTAAGCTTCTTTATTTTTTTTGCAAAATCTATACTGGATAGTTGGTCTCCGTCTTTATCTAAAGCTATTACATAGGAGTAGTTATCTAGTTTTTTAAGTATATTTTCTCCTTCTGTATCCTTTACCATTTCCATTTCTTTTTCACTTAGGTTTTCAGGAGCTTTTTCATCGGGAATTTCAATTATACTTAGCTTTGTGTAGTTGGTTAATCTTTTTTTGAATTCTTTGATTCCCTGCTTAATATATTTTTCTTTTATTTTACCTACTGCGATTATAGTTATCTTCAAATTTAACCTCCTATCATTTTTTCTACTCTATCAATATATCCCTGCATATCGAATTTTCTTTCCAGTCCATTGGCATTCATGTACCTTAGTTTACCCAAAACAGGTCTTTCTTTCCAAGCTCTATCATGTTTACCGAAACACCAGGCTATACCTGTAAAGCTGTTTGGATCTCTGCCATCTATGAAATATTTATTGTTTAAATAAAGAGAATTTTTATAAGCTGTTTTGTAATCTGGTGACCATTCTAATATTTTTTTGCACCAGTACATCCTCATATAGGTATGCATAAACCCTGTGTGGACCATTTCTCTCATGGAAGCATTCCAGTATTTATCGTGGGTATTGTAGTTTTCCAAATCTTCCAAAGTATATATATACTCTCTTTCATCAGCTGCATGTTCTTCCATAGTTTTGTAAGCCCATTCGTAGGTCATACTGTTAAATTCGTCGTAATTTTTATTATAGTATATAAAATTGATGGCCAGTTCTCTACGAACTACCAATTCTTCTATAAAATCATCCATAGGTTCTTTTATATGAGGGTTTTTCTCAAGTAAGCTATTTAATTTCACAACTATTTCAACGGGAGAAATATGACCAAAATGTAGATATGGACTCAAAAAAGAATTGTAGATAAATTCCGGGTGATTTTTGTCTAAGTAGTGATTGATACTATGGCTGTAAAATTCTTTAAACTTTTTACGAGCTTCTTTTTCTCCACCTTTATATATAGGAGAAGGCTTAACACTATTATCTATATCTAGATCACTTACATATTCAATAGGATTTACTATCTCTTTTAAATCATTATCCAATTTCAAATCAAAGCTGTTGATTTCCGGTATGATATGTTCCATTTCAATAGCATAATCATCAATTTTTTTCATTATCTTTGGTCTAATAGTACGAGCGGCATATTCTTCCTTGTCTGATACTTCTTCGACAGGGACTACTACATCACTTTCCACCATCATTATATTTTCTAGTCCTATTTTTTCGGATTCTTTAATTACCATATCTCTCCAATTTCTTTGAATTCTAAGATAACCTTTATCCATAACTAAATAAGCTGCACTTTTCATTAACTCTATACAGCCTTTTTCAGGAGAAGTATTGTATATTACGAATTTGACTCCCATTTTGTTAAATTCCGACTTTAAATAGTCTAAACCTTCAGCCATAAAAGTATAATGTCTTAGATTTCCATCGTGGAAGTTTTCTGTTAGACCGAAATAAACTAGTAGAGGTATATTGTGAAGATTAGATAAAATAACAGCTGTGTTCAAAGCATGGTTGTAGTTTATACGTTGTGATTGCTGCATCCAGTAAAGGATATATTCACCTTTTATGTCTTTATTCCTTTTTATATGCTTTATCCTACCCTTATCCATTATGACACCGTCCTAGGAGTAAGTAATTCTATACCTTCGTTTATCATAGATATTTCAACAGGTGCTTTAAATCCGTATTCACCATCTAAATCTATTACTAAATCACTGGCCGAGTCAATTTTTATTTTTTTTGATTTGAAATAGTGAACCTTTTTATGGTGTATATGATCACCACTTAAAAGTTTGGTAAATAAGTTTAAAAGTTCAAAAGGTGGACTGTGCTCTATTACTAAAACATCAAAAAATCCATCGTTGTATTTAGCATCTGGAGAAAACTTCTTAAAACCGCCGATGCTTGGTGTATTGCTTACTAAAAATACAAGAGCATCGAGTTCTAATGTTTGTTCTTCAGTAGTGACCTTAATTTTGTATGATTTTTCAATTTGTTGAGGTATTTCCATAGCTGCTTTTATGTAATATGAATATTTACCTAATATGGTTTTAGTTTCACTTGGAATTTCATAAGGAATATCTGTAAAAGCTCCTCCTGAAGCGACATTTGCTTTTCCTACATCCACTTTTTGGTAGGTTTGTGCTTCAAGTAGTTTAGTGAAGCCGTGGACGGTAGTAGGAATCTCCATATAGGTTGCAAAGTCGTTTACAGTTCCTGATGGAAGTACTGCAAGTTTAGATTTGCAGGGAGAGTACATTATACCATTTACTACTTCATTTATAGTACCATCACCACCGCATGCTATTATCAGATCATAACCTTCACTGCAGGCATTTAAAGCAGCTTTTTTAGCATCGCCTTCTTTTTTTGTAGCATAAAAGGTAAAGGCTACATCTTCCTTCAATAAAATACTTTTACTTATTTGAAAAATTTTCTGCTGCATAAGTTCATTTCCTGATGAGGGGTTATATATTACTTTATATTTTTTCATATTAATGTTTCCCTTTTTTTGATGTAAAGATACCCTGGAGAACCCAGTTGGATAATCCTATAATAATACCTGCCAGTATTGCATCTGTAAATGATACTACTGTCAAGGAGGTAATAGCTGCTGTAAATCTTACGATAATACCGTTAACTACAAGATAAAATAATCCGAAAGTCAGTAGTGTAATAGGTAGTGATAAAAAAACTATTACAGGTTTTATAACAGTATTTATAAGACCAAATATTAGAGCAACTATAAATAAGTTGATTATCCCTGAAACGTATACTCCCTCCAATAGATATGCAGCTAATGATATAGCCACCATATTCAATACTACTCTACCTAAAAAACTATTCATATATATCAGCTCCTTTATAAAATTGGTGAAAGAAGTCTGGATACGGACTCTTTAAATCTGACGGTCAGCCTTCTTTCTAAGTATAATTCTCTTGTTAATTCATTTGATAATTCTATATCTTTTTCAAAAGCTTTTTGTAAAAACTCGGAAGTTTCTTTTGAATATATAATTGCATTGACTTCAAAATTAAGTTTAAAACTTCTAACGTCAAAGTTCGCAGTACCAACAGAGGCGATTTTTTCATCTACTACCATGGTCTTAGCATGTAAAAAGCCGTTTTCATAGGTGTAAACTTTCACACCAAATTTCAGCAATTCACCGGCATAGTTCAGTGTTGCCCAGTAAACAAAAGGATGATCTGGCTTATTAGGAATCATAAGTCTTACATCTACTCCCGACATTGCAGCAATTTTTAAAGTATCGATAACACTTGCATCTGGTACAAAATATGGAGTTTGGATATAGATACTCTTCTTTGCCATACTTATCATCTTTACGTAGTTTTGCTTGATTCTTTCATAGGGAGTATCGGGGCCACTTGAAATAATCTGAACCCCCTGATTGCCTTCCCCATCTATATATGGAAAGTATTTTGGGGTATAGCTTAAATCGTCTTTCCCGGTACTTCTCCAGTCCAGCATAAATCTAATCTGCAAATCTCTAACGGCTGAACCATATATTTTAACGTGAGTGTCTCTCCAGTAGCCAATTTTTTCGTTTAATCCCTTGTATTCATCACCTATATTAAATCCACCCAAATATCCTATTTTTCCATCTATTATTGCTATCTTTCTGTGATTTCTGTAGTTCATCTTTAGATTAATTCCAAATAGAGGACTTTTAAAAAATTCACCGACTAATCCTCCAGCCTCTTTTAATTCTTTTAAAGCGCTTTGCTTAACTTCTCTACCTCCTATTGAATCATATATAAGTCTTACTTCTACCCCTTCTTCTGCTTTTTTAGTTAGCAGTTCTATCAAAGCTCGTGAAGTTTCATCATCTTTAATTATATAGTAGAGAAGGTGTATGTGATTACTAGCATTTTCAATAGAATCTTTTAAATCTCTAAATTTATCTTTGCCATCGGTAAAAACTTTTATTTGATTATCTTGTGAATAGTGGGATTTATTGCTGAAGACATTCATTTTAATTAAATCTAAATACTGATTTAAGTCTTTTTCATTCATTTCAAATTTATTATTTTTTATTGCTTCTTCCTGTCTTTCTATATATGAACCGTATATTTTCTTTTCTATTATTTTCATTTCAAAAAGTTTTTTCCTGCTGAAATTTTGTGCAAGGAAAATATATCCAACGAATCCTAAAATAGGAATCATTAAAAGAACCAGCACCCATGCTAAGGTAGCTGTAGGGTCCTTTCTTTCAAGAAAGATAACTACAAAAGCCAGTAAAATATTTATTACGAAAATCCAGCTCAATG
>JAWSUU010000158.1:0-5802 GCA_033549325.1 Bacillota bacterium
GTACCGTCACCTCTCCCTAATAGGCTCAGGTCTGCTACGTTTTGCTTATATCTTTCTAAATATTCGTCGTTTTTTTTAATATACAATCCTTTCGGCATGCTTTCACCTCTCGCAGTATATTATATACTACCAACCTACAACACGTAAAGGATCTATTAAAACAATAATTCCGTTGATATCAACTTCAATATATTCACAAATTATTTCTACCCCTAGTTCTTCACCTTCTTCTATGGTTTCTTTTGATATTTCTTCTGTTTCTTCGATCAGCTCATTAATTATTTCCTGAGTTTGTTCAGGTTTTTCATTTGCATTACCTTTTGCTTCTTCGATTAGTTCATTAATATCATCATTTGCTTCGTCAACTAATTCTTGAGTTTTCTGAATATTTTCATCAGTTACTGCAAAGGCTGATACATTCATAACCATTAACATTACTACTACCAGAACAATAATTTTCTTTTTCACTTTAATCATCTCCCTTTATTTTAATAAAAAACAAAAAACAGTAGGGTTTACCCACTGTTTGCATAATGAAATAATAAGGGTAAACCAGCCATCATAGGTAAGATACCTTTAGATCTGTGTCTTTGCGTCTCTATCTTTCAATAGATTTGCCTTTTTCCATACAATATTTAATTTTTATTCACTTATAATTATATTATTAATTTGTTTTATTTTCAAGGGATTTGTTAATATTTTTAATAATTAGTTTCCTTGATTTCAAAATATGACAAAGGTTTTCCGCATACAGGACATCTTTTTAGAGCTTCTTCTCCTTCATGAACATAGCCGCATGCTCTACATTTCCATCTTGAAACTTCGTCTTTTTTAAATACTTTTTCATTCTTAACATTTTCTAATAACTTCAAATATCTTTTTTCATGCTCCTGTTCAACTTTAGAAATTAATCTATAAGCTGTTGCAACTTTTTTAAAGCCTTCTTCTTCTGCTATTCTTGCGAATTCTGGATAAAGCTCCGTATGTTCCTCATTTTCTCCCATTGCAGCTGCTTTAAGGTTTTCTTCAGTTGTTCCAATAACCCCTGCCGGATATGCCGCTGTAATTTCTAAATTTTCTCCTCTGTCTAAGAAACTGAAAAATACATTTGCATGTTCTTTTTCGTTCCACGCAGTTTCTAAAAATAATTCTGCTATTTGCTCATATCCTTCTTCCTTTGCTTTTTCTGCAGACAAAGTATATCTCATCTTTGCCTGAGATTCTCCAGCAAAAGATTTTAATAGATTTTTTTCAGTTTTTGTACCTTGCATTTTTGACATTTAAATACCTCCATAATTTTTTTTGATTTCTTTTATATTATACCCCTTCTCTAATTATTTTATAACATTTTTTTACAATATCAAACAAAATAATAGCAATTAAAATTCCAAAAAGAACTTTTGTCATATTTCCTAATATACTGAATACCGGATTTAAATCTTGAGCAAGTTCCGGATTAAGAGTCTCCAGGCTTTTTAAATTAATAATTTCAGGTCCTGCTATCATAACTGCAAGAATTACTATTGAAAATATAGATAAGATAATATCTCCTATCTTCGTTTTTAAATCCCATTTGCCTTTGACAAGTATAACAAAGCTTAAAATGATTGATGCTATCCATAATATGTTCCAGTAAGGTAGAAGTTTACTTAAAGCCTCCATGTTAAGAGCGGATACAAAAATCCAATCTCCTCCACTTTGATAAAATACCGGTATTTTATCTGGATAGAAATTAAATACAACCAGTGCAAATATAATTAATACTATCTTTGCTATTAATCCTAGTATATTTACTCTATCATACTCTTCTACAGCCTCGGGTAAGTCTTTAGGTTCCCAATCTTCATCTTTAATATCTATTTCTTCATCTGTGAAGTGTTCTATTATTGCAAATATTATAGTCACTCCACCAAAAGCTCCTACTGCAGCAGAAAAAATTCTAGGAACTATAAGTAGCAATTCAATAAATATATTATTACCTTCACCAAATACTAAAGAAATAGAACTACCTAAGACAGTTAAGATTAAAACCACTACTAAGACTATTTTCAATACCAAAGTATATAGATCAAATACCCTTGGTCCTATTAAATATTTATCTGGAGTATTATAGCTGCTAGCTACATCCTTCGGTCTACCGTATTCTTTAAGAAGTTCTACTACATCTTCTTCTGTAACTTCTCTATCTCCTACCTTTTCTTCCAGCATATCTTCCAAGGTTGATTTTAGCTCTCTCTCTATATCTTTTCTGTTCTTTTTCCAAAGTCTTCGGCTTACTTCCGATACGTATTTATCAATTAAATTCATTTTTGTTCCTCTCCTTCCAAAAGATAATTCGTAGATTCTACTATTTTTTTCCACTCTACTTTCAATTTGTCCAAAACTTTCTTTCCTTTTTCATTTAAACTGTAGTACTTTCTCTGCCTTGAATCCTCTAGCGCCCAGCTGCTTTCTATTATATCCTGTTTTTCCAACCTTCGAAGAAGAGGATATAGTGTGTTTTGCTCAATTTCTATTCCTTTTTCTTGGAGTTTGGTCGCTAACGAATAGCCGTACTCGGGTTCTATAAGTTCGTTCAGTACATTTAATGTTATTATCCCTCTTTTTAATTCCTGGGTAAAATTCTCGATTATTTTTTCTTCTTTCATATTCTCACTTCCTTAATTTCATTATACTGTATGTTACACACTATTGTCAATATAATTATATAGTTTATTTTACAACAATAGCTTAACGATAGTTGAGCAATGGTTGAGCAGTAGTTTAACGATCGTTAGGAGATGGCTGCGGCTTTTGGAGCATCAAACACGTATAAATTAGAAATTAGATTTCATTTAAAAAACTGCTGATTATGCTATCAGCAGCTGGCATTTTATCTTTTTAAAGAATGATAACACAACTTATCATTCCGTCATTTATTTTTTAGCTATTGTTTCAACTATTGCCCTATCAGTTATAATTTATATAACAGGAAAGAAAATTTCTATTTAGCTTCTTTAGGTTTTACAAAAGGTACAAATATAGGAGTTTTCTTTTTATATTCTTTAAAATCTTCTCTATCTTTATATTTTTCTTCTAATAAAGGCACTCCTGAAACGAATCTTACGAGATATGTGATTGTAATAGGACTAACTATTGCCCAAAATGGTGCTCCAAATCCTAATCCAGTAATATATATACCCCACCATATTAACGATTCCCCAAAGTAATTTGGATGTCTTGTGTATTTCCATAATCCCTTATCCATAAGTTTCCCTTTGTTTTCTGGATTGGATTTAAATTCTTTAAGTTGTTTATCTCCTACAGATTCAAAATAAAATCCTACTACAAATACTATTAATCCAATTAAGACTAAGATAGTATTATTTATACTATCTCCGTAAGTCAACACAGTCATGGAAATCAAAAACATAAAAACACCCTGTATCATATATACTTTGAAAAAAGCATTTATCACCTGTTTTTTACCCCATTTTTTTCTCATATCCTGATATCTGAAATCTTCCTCTTTTCCCAGGTTTCTCTTTAAAATATGATAAAACAATCTCAGTCCCCAAAGAGATACCATTGCTGTTATTAAAAGTCTTTCTATACTAAAATTATTAATAATCATAACAAATGCAACTATAACAAATCCAAAACCCCAACCAATATCAACAATTGAGTTGTTTTTTAAAATCTGCCCTGCTATAAAAAAAAGTAAGAAATATATAAAAATCGTTACTGCTCCTAAAATCAAAGTATTCATTCTACTCCTCCTTAAATGCTACACCATAAGCTCCTTTGCCTATAAAGGCACTGACTACCGCTGAAACATTTTCAATATATAATGCTGATTTTCCGGTTATTTTTTCTAAATCCTTTGCAAGTTTTTCTGCCTTTTCTAAATTTTTCGTATGAATAACTGAATATTCAATTATTCCTGTTTTTTCCATCTGCTTTTCTACTATTTTTGCTAAATTTCTTTTTGAGGTAACTGTTCCTTCTCCTTCTTCATCTATTGATATTATAGGCTGAAGTCCTACTAATGATGCAAAACTTCCTACAACTTTAGGAACTCTTCCACTTTTTACTGCATAGTTTAAATCCGGTATTTTAACAAAAAGTTTTGTTTTGTTTATATCTACTTCCAACTTTTCTTTAATCTCTTTTATATCTAATCCTTCCCTAATATAATCTGCAGCTTTTTTGACTACAAGTCCCTGGCCTCCTGAGTTAAGCTTAGAATTTATAAGTAAAATATTATCCTTTTTATCCATTTTCTCCACAACTTTAGTTATTTTAGAAAATGTACCGCTCATCTTGTCAGATACAAATACTCCAACTATTTCTTCATAATAGTTAAGTAAAAAATCAAAAAGTCTTTCTATATTTGTTTCACTTGGTTGAGATGAAGTAGGATAGGTTACTGCATTATCTAGAATTTCATATACAGTTTCACCATCAACAGTAATTCTATCTAGATATACTATTCCATCACTTAAAAGTTGGATTGGTATAACTGTAATCATGTTATCTTTTATAAATTCTTCAGGTATGTCTGCTATGGAATCTGTTATCAACCCTATTTTACTTCTTTTTTTATGAACAATATCATACTGTATAGACATATCATCAACTTTACTCTCAATAACTTTACCTGCTTTTATAAGTTGAAGCATTACTTTCTGAGGTTCATTAGTATGTATGTGTATTTTTGCTTTGTCTTTGTAAATATTTACTATAACTGAATTCCCGTATACATTCAGGGTTTTTATTAAATCTTTTCTTTTTAGATTAATATTTTCAATAGTGAATTCGCTGCAGTACATGTATTCCATTTTATCACTAAGATGGTCAATTTTATCGAAGTTTATATGTTCTACTCTTGAAATTACCTTTTTCTTTCCTTTACCAAATCTAATATGATCCAAAATTCCTTCTACAAAACAAACAAATCCCTTAGCTCCCGCATCAACAACATCGGCTTCTTTAAGAACATCAAGTAGGTTTTTTGTGTTGTCCAAAACATTATAAGAGTAATCTATGGATGATTCCAATAAGTTTTCAAATTCAATGTGTCTATCTTCATGTTTATTTAGGTACCCTGTCCACTCTTTCATAAGGGTTAGTATCGTACCTTCCTTAGGGTAAGCAATAGAGTCATAAGCATAGGCTACTGCCCTGTGAAGTCCTTCTATGAATTCTTTTATTGATATATTTTTTTTATCTTTGTTTTCTAAGGACAATCCATACAGGTATTTTGCAAATATAGTTCCTGAATTACCAAATGACGCATCCACTGCTGCTGAAGATATTGAATCTAAAGTAATTGAAACATCCTCGTTTTTTTCAGCATTCCTAATTATATGATTCATTGTGTATGCAAGATTACTTCCTGTATCTCCATCAGCTACTGGAAAAACATTTATTTCATTTAACTGTTTTTCGTTTTGTATTATTTTTTTTGCTCCTGAAATTATATAATCATAAATAGCGTAACCGTTTAATGTGTAGTTTTTCATTTTTTGTCCCCCCCGTCTATTTAATATACTTATTATATACCTTTTTTTCCGATAATTATTCTCAGTATAATCAATTTAACTTAAAATTAACTGAAGAATGATGAAGTTATTAAATTTTGATTAATAAATTAGATTTTTATTTATAATTATTCGATGATGTTATAAAATACATAAGTGAAATTATATTAATAAATAGTAGGTGTTAAAAATGGAATATTTTAATAAGATTATTCAACCTTACAAAGGATTGAGAAGAGAAGTTTATATACTTTTTATCTCTAGATTTGTAAATGCAATT
>JAWSUU010000159.1:0-5801 GCA_033549325.1 Bacillota bacterium
CTTGTGTTATATTCTATGTTTTTATATATTTTTGTTCCTTCTAGTAATTTTCTTAAGTTTTTCATTTTTCTTCCTCCTTTATTATTTTAATATTCTTATTAATTTATTTAATTTATTACGTCGATTTCTTCTATTTGTCTATATAATAAATCAATTTATTTAATTTGTCAATACTTTTTATTGATTTTTTTAATATTTTTATTAATTATATTAATATATATCATAACTATATTGAATATTTTGATTTATTTTAGCAAAAAATAGAAAAACAAGGCTAAAATCGCCTTGTTTTTAAAATTTATTTATATTTTAATTAATATTATTGATTATGGTCTTTAAATTATTGTTTTTATATATTTGTAGTATTGGTGCACCTAGTAGGAGTCGAACCTACGGCACATGCCTTAGGAGGGCACTGCTCTATCCGTCTGAGCTATAGGTGCACATGTAGGAAATTCTATATCAATTTTATTTGTTTGTCAATTTATATTATTCTACACAATCTATTTCTTTAGCATAGGGTTTTATATCCACTACAGTACTACCATCAAGTGCATCCATACCTCTTACATAAAGGATATTACCTTCTACCTTGTCTAAGTCTACTATATTGAAGGCTATTGGATTAGGTCTTGCTGGAGATCTGGTGTTAAATATTCCTTTTACTTCCTTTTTATCGTGGGGTGTTGTAGTTTGAAGTATATCCCTTTTTGATTTATCCAACCAGTAAAACACTATCAAATGAGACCTTTTCTCTATACCTTTAAGTCCGTCTTTGAATTCGTCAAGTATTTCTATTTGAAATTTATCATTTCTGTTTCTACCCTGACTTGGAGCGTCTTTTCTCTCTTTGTAAGGTGAGTGTACATATCCTATAGGTTTTAATTCCATGAAATCTTCTCCTTATAAAAATATAGTTAAAAATATTGAAATTGTAATTAGTGATACAAGATGCTCTATTACTACAACCTTTGATGCAAAGTAGGCATCGCTTTTGTACTGCTTTGCCAGTATAGCTGTAATAGCCGCCGGTGGTAATGAAGCATATATAATACTTACTCCTCTTGCTACTGTAGATAGGTTGAAAAAGTAAAGTACTATAATCATCAGTATAGGTGATAGTAAAAGTTTAATTGATCCTCCGTAGTAGACTAGTTTATCAGTAAATATTTCCTTTCTATTTACTATAGCTAATTTTCCACCAATAATAAACATAGCAAAAGGTGTAGTCATGGATCCTAGAGATTCTAGGGTTTTGTCTATTATAGTAGGAAATTCAATCTGAAAGATAAACACAGCAAATCCTATATATAGTGCAATTATAGCCGGGTTTCCAAACATATTTTTAATTTCTTTTTTTCCTAATTTATTGAAAAATGACATCAGTCCGTAGGTCCAGGTAAGTACAACTATCGGAATATAGAACATAGATGCGTAGAACATACCCTCTTGACCGAATATCTGGTAAACTACAGGAAATCCCATAAAACCAGAATTTGTAACTACATTTGCCATTCTTAGTATTTTCTTCTTTTCTTTATCTTTTATTTTAGATATAAGTAGAAAGTTTATAGCTATAAGTATGGCACTATGAATAACAGCTATAAGCATTACTTCCAGTCCTAAGCTTAGCCTATCAAAGGTATATTCTACTTGAAAAGCTTTGATTATTAGTCCAGGCAAGCTTACATACATTAAGATAAAGGTCAAAGAATCTTCAACCTTTTCACTTAATATACCTTTTTTTTGAAGGTAATATCCAATTAGTATTAGAATACCCATCAGCATTACACTGTTAATTATTACCTCTGTCATTTGTTCTCCTAATTTTTAATTATATAAAAGACTTCTCAAATATCTAAAGGCTCTAGTGAAAAATCCTGCTTTTTCTACATCACTTGATGCTTTTATTTTTATAGTATCTATCAATTCTTCATCTATGTAGACTTCCATATCCCCTACTACATCTCCTTGAGATAAGGGAGCCAGATTCTCATAATTATCGTAATTCATTACAGTCTTAACAGTTGAACCCTTTTTAACTATATGATAATAATCCTCTTCCGGATTTACCTCCAGAGTCATCTCTTCTCCATTTGGAATTATTATAGTATCTACTATATCATCTTCTGAGAGTAGTTTTTCTTTACTGAATTGATAAAGACCGTATTCAAGTAATTCTTTTGATTTGTTTATCCTATCACTATGGGATTTAGCTCCCATTATAACAGAAATCACTCTTCTATTCATATTTTTATCTTCCTGTATCACTACAGGAGCTGTTGATATGAGGCAAAGTCCTGCTTTATCTGTGTATCCTGTTTTAAATCCATCAACTACTGCCATTTCCGGTAGCAATGGGTTAGTAGCTGCTTTTTCGTAGTTTCTTTCCGTTATTACTAAACTTTCTCTATCGGTGATTTCAACTACGTCAGGATAATTTTGTATAATATATCTTGTTAGTTCAAAAAGATCCCTGGTAGACATGAAATTTTGGTCTGTTTCTTCTAAGTCTATAGGCATTCCGTTGGGATTTATAAATTTTGCCGTAGTTAAACCTATTTTTTCAGCCGTTTCATGCATTCTATCAACAAAAGCTTCTTCAGATCCGGATACATGTTCTGCTATAGCTACTGCAGCATCATTTCCAGATACTATTAATATAACATCTAATAAGGTTCCTAAAGTTATTTCTTCTCCTGCAACAAGTCCAAAAGAGCTTCCTTTAGTTAAGGCTGCATGTTGACTAACTATTATCCTATCTTCTTTTGATACTTCTCCCTTTTCAATAGCTTCTCTTGCTACAAGGTACGTCATAATTTTTGTAGTACTTGCTATCGGAACTACTTCATCTATATTATGTTCGTAAAATATTTCTCCTGTTTCTAAATCTCCACTTATAGCTGCTGAAATATCACTGCTTACATCTATATTAGCAAAAGCCGTAAAATTACTGAGTAGCAGTAGTATCAGTATAAAAGATATAGATTTTTTTAATCTATTTACCATTGTTTCCTCCAATTATAATGTTATTTTTTCAAGTCCACCCATATATGGTCTCAACACTTCTGGCACAGTTACTGTACCGTCTTCGTTTTGGTAATTTTCCAGTACTGCAGCAAAAGTTCTTCCAACTGCCAGTCCTGACCCGTTTAAAGTATGTACGTACTCTACCTTTCCTTCCTGATTTCTATATCTTAGATTAGCTCTTCTTGCTTGATAGTCTTCAAAGTTTGAACATGAAGATATCTCTACATAATCATCATAAGAAGGCATCCAAACTTCCAAGTCGTAGGTCTTTGCTGAAGAGAAACCTGTATCTCCGGTGCATAGTTCTAGAACTCTATAAGGAAGTTTTAACTCCTGTAAGATTTTTTCAGCAAAAGATGTTAATACCTCAAGCTGCTGGTAAGATTCTTCAGGTTTAGATAACATTACCATCTCTACTTTATCAAATTGGTGGTTTCTTATCAAGCCTCTTGTATCTCTTCCAGCAGATCCTGCTTCTGACCTAAAACAAGGAGTATATGCTGTAAGATATTCAGGTAGCTGGTTTACATCTAAAATTTCATCTCTATATATATTCGTTAAAGGTACTTCTGCAGTTGGTATAAGATAAAAATCTTTTTGTGGTATTTTAAATACATCTTCTTCAAATTTTGGAAGCTGTCCTGTCCCTATCATGCTAGTTCTATTAACCATAAAGGGAGGACTTACTTCTTTAAAATTATTTTTTAATGTTTGTGTATCTAGCATATATGTTATTAAAGCTCTTTCTAATCTAGAACCTAATCCTCTAAACATAGAAAATCTTGAGCCTGTAACCTTTGAAGCTCTTTCAAAATCTAAGATACCTAGTTCTTCACCAATATCCCAGTGAGCTTTTGGTTGAAAATCAAATTTAGTAGGTTCTTCCCATTTTCTTATCTCTTTATTGTCATCTTCACTTTGTCCTACAGGTATAGTTGGATTAGGTGTGTTTGGTATACCAAGAAGTTCTTCTTGTATCTGCTCTTCTACTTCCTTAACCTGGCCTTCCATTTCTTTTATTTCTAAGGATAGTTTTTTCATTTCATTTAATACGTCTTTTATGTCTTCTCCAGCCTTTTTAAGTACTGGTATTTTTTTTGATGTTTTGTTTTGGTAAGCTTTTTTTGATTCGTATTCTTTTAATAGTTCTCTTCTTCTTTCGTCTAGTGCAAGAGCTCTATCAATTGATAATTCAGGATCTCTTCTTTTGAGTAATTCATTGATTTCTTCAGGATTGTTTCTAATTCTTTTAATATCTAACATAATATACTCTCCTTTTTTAGATTAAAAAAGCTCCCACCCCTGAAAGGGACGAGAGCATAACTACCGCGTTGCCACCCTATTTACTAAAATAGTCTCTTAAAAAGTTAACGCCTACATACGTTTAGGTTGCTACCCCTAAAAGCTCAGAAGTGGATTCGATTGAACATTTTACTGATTTTCACCAACCATCAGCTCTCTAAAAAAATGATACTATCTACTAGCTTCATCAAAGCATATATTTTTTTATAATATAGTATATTTAATTGATTTTGTCAAGTTGTGGTGGTATTATTATTGTTAAAGTAATAGTAATTTTAATTTAAAAAAATTTATTAATGAGGTGATGATTTGAAATATATTGAAACCAATTGGGATGTTCCTTACTATAATTTTGCTTTAGAAGATTATCTTCTAAATAAAGCTGATGAAGGTGATTATGTATTTTTTTACATACACAAACCTTCAATCATAGTAGGTAAATATCAAAATACAATTGAAGAAGTAAATAAAGATTTTATTGAAGAAAATAACATAACTGTTGCTAGAAGACTCTCCGGAGGGGGTGCTGTATATCACGACCACGGCAATCTTAATTTTTCTTTTGTTCATAAAGCAAGTAAAAGTGATATGAATAACTTTAAGAAATTCACTAAGCCCGTAGTAGATGCACTAAAGGAATTAGGACTAAATGCTCATCTTTCAGGAAGAAACGATATTTTGATTGATGACAAGAAAATATCCGGGAATGCTCAGTATTATACCAACGGCAGACTTTTACATCACGGAACTTTACTGTACGACAGTCAAATGTCCAACTTAGTTAAATCTTTGAAGGTAAGAGATTTGAAAATAAAGTCTAAAGGTATAAAATCTGTAAAAAGCAGAGTTGCTAATATTTCAGACTTTTTAAACAACAAACTACCTATAGAAGACTTTAAAGACTATTTGCTTAAATCTTTTTATCAATCAAGAGATATAGAAAAGCACGATTTAGATGAAGAGGCAATGAATTATATTGAAAAAAAAGTAAAAGAACAGTTTTCAACATGGGATTGGAACTGGGGTAAATCTCCTAATTTCGAAATACAAAAGATCGATAAGTTTCCCTTTGGAATACTAGATACAAGATTGGATATCAAGGATGGTCTAATAAGTCACTGTAAAATTTACGGAGATTATTTTTCTAAGAAAGATATTGTTCATCTAGAAAATTCTCTGATTGGATTAAAATACGATAAGAGTGAACTGCTAAAAAATGAAGATGTGTTAAATATAAATGAATACTTTGATGATATAGAGTTTAATGATTATGTTGATTATTTAGTTTAAAAAAACCTTGAGGTTGAGCCTCAAGGTTTTAATTTTTTAAGTTTATTGTTCTGTTTCAGTATTTTCAGTATTTTCAATGTTTTCAATTGCTTCTTCTTCTAAAGTTTGATCTTCATCTATTTCGATACCCTGTTCTTCCTGAAGTCTTTCTAAAAGTCTTTCAAGTTGATTAATGTAGA
>JAWSUU010000160.1:0-5788 GCA_033549325.1 Bacillota bacterium
GTATTGCTCATCTTCCACTTCCTGAGTTTTTATTCTAACATTAATCAATGATATTTACAATCAGTATATATCAATAAAAAATGCAGAAATTACTCTGCATTTTTATATATTTTTTCTTCTGTAATTATGTAATCCATCTTAACGTCAAAATCTTCCGAAGGGATTTCTTCCAGTACTTGATAGTCATAAGCTATAGCTATGTTTTTAGATTCTTTTTTTGTTTTAGTTAAATATCTATCATAGTATCCTTTTCCAAATCCGATTCTATTCATTTTCTCATCAAAAGCCAGTCCTGGAACTACAGTCATATCAATGTTTTCTTCTAAGATCGGCTGGATTTTATCTTTTTTAGGTTCCATATATCCGTAGTTGCTTACTTCAAGATCCTCTTCTATACTTTTAAGAAGAGTCGGTATAATTTCGCATGTATCTTTTACCGTGTATGGGACTATTACTTTCTTTCCCATATTCATGGCTTTTTCAATAAGGTCAAAAGTGTAAACTTCGTTGTCAAAACTTAAGAAAACCATTAAATTTTTTGCTTTTTTAAATTCATCTGTATTCATAAGCTTTTCTATTATTATTTTACTTTTTTCTTTAACCTCATTTTCCGACATGCTCTTTCTTCTTTTTGATATTACTTTTCTAATTTCATTTTTATTCATATATACCTCAATCAAATTTATAGTAAAAATTTCCTTCATTTATATATAGGTTTAAATCATCTTTATATTTAATATATCTGAATCCATTCTCGTAATATATGTTAGATGACTCTCCTTTATGAACTACAATTACTTCACTATCGTTTTCTAGAGCCTTTTCCATTAGCTTTACAAATCCATTGTATTCATTTTGATATAAATTTTCAATAGGATTATTCGTATTTATTATGATTTTTTTATTTTTTTGTGAAGACAGTTCCTTTAGCTTGTCAATTTTATCTAATATACTGCCATCTTTAATATTTAATTGGTAGTATACTATGTTTTTTTGATTATTTTCCAATTCTCTTTCACTGCCGTCTAAATATATTTTTCCTTCTTTAAATTCTATCATATTATCATAGTCATCAGGTACACTTATGTACTTATCAGTATATTTAGATTTTTCCAGATCTTTACTTTCTTCATTATCAGTAAGATATAATATTTTTAAATCATCTAAATATATGCTGCCGGCATCTTTCATGTCGTCGTATATTTCTGCTATATATATGTTTTGGAGTTTTATAGGGTACTTTACTTCTTTTGGAATCTGAGCCGTCACTTCTTTCCAATCCCACCAATTCACCTTTTCAGCGAAATCTATTTTATACATGGTTCCTTCTGCATCTATAATTCTAGCTCTTAACCAATGGCTCTGATTATCTCCAAATACCATCATTTTCAATCCAACAGGATCATTTGGGAGAGTTATGCCATCTTCTCCAAAATTAACGAATGCAATAGCTTGATCTCCATCTATCATACTGGTAAAATCGTAGTTCAGTTTTAGAGAATTGCTTCCCTCTACAGCTCTTGGATATAGAAGCATACTACCACCTGATTCTTCAGGATATTCTTCATAACTTACACCATCTAAATCTTCAAAGCCGTTAAATAGTTTTTCTCCATGTCCTACGACTACAGGTATTTTTATATATGCTTCGTTCAATCTTCCTTCTAAATACCCTGCTCCATTTATATCAGAAGATTCAAAGTATTCTCCTTCAATTTTACCTAATTTACTATCATAAGACCATTCCAGGTCTTGCGGACTTAGTTCAACAGTTAATCCTTTTTCTCCTACTCCTTCTATTTTACCAAGTTTCAATTTTTCATTTTTTCCTATGTTTATGCTGTCAATCTCCATATTAATTTCATAAGGACCTTGGATAACATTAACCCTTATGATTTCTTGGTTTCCAGAATATTGTACTGTTTTTCCCTGATCTTCCTTTTCTTTAATTAATCCTTTTTCTTTGGCAAGTTCTTCATTTAATATGCTTTCTGAAGCTAATTTTTCGGCGATAGTAATGTCTTCACCTTTTTTTCTAGTTTTTAAAGTATCATAAGTCACAGCAACAAGATCATATCTTTTTAGATTTTTACTTTCACCGGATAAATTTTCTGAAATACCTGTAAACTCTCCAAGTCTTTCTGCATTATTGTAAGCATAATTGGATTCATAACCTAAAGCTCTTAAGTAAAATGTTAGAAGTTGAACTTTAGTTACAGAATCTTTAGCTCCAAAAATATTTTGTTCCGGGGCAGTACCAAGAGTTATACCTCTTGTATATGCTGTATCTACAAAGGGTTTTGCCCAATTTGATACATCTGAGAAAGGACTGTTTTCAAGTTCTACAGGTTCCCATCCTAAAGCGGATACTATCATCTTCATAGCTTCCTGACGGTTCATGCTACCTTCGAGATTTGGAGAAAATTCTGTAGTACTTACACCATCGAACAATCCCAAGTCATAAAGAGTTTTACTCATATTATAGTATTTCTCTATATCTACTCCAACTTCAGTTTCTGTTTCTTCAAATTCTCCGTATTTTATTTTTACTTCAGCTTCACCGAATTCTTTAAAGACTAAATTATCTTTACTGCTTGTAGTTATTAAATCTGATATTATATTTAAGTATTCTTTGTCAATTTCTATCGGAATATTGTATTTATTATATCCAATTGCATTGAGTTTTATTTCTTGATTAGAGAAAAAATATTTGTCATCAATTCCAACTTTTACAAATTCAATATTTTTGTCTGTTTTATCGTAATTTGAAAATACTCCAAGACCGGAAACCAAACTTCTTTCTCTACCATCTGAAGGAGTGTTAAGAACTTCTATTTTTTCATATCTCTCAGCTGTTAAAGTAGTTGATCCTCCACCATCAAGGTTTACTGCTTCATATCCACCTATCTCTAATATGAAATCTGCTAATTCTTCCTGAGTAAATCCAACGGAGTTTGAACTTCTACCATCTACTGCTACAAAGTAAAGTTCATCCTTTCCTTTATTTACTGCCAGTGCAGATCTTGGTTGTCTTCCTGATACATCTTTATTGATGTTGTAAATTCGTCCTTCTTTTACCAGATAATTTACAGCACCTAAGCCCCAGTCCATATTCTCCAAGTCAAAGTTGTATTTAATTTCTACTCTAGTTGTTTCTTCTAGTTTACTAATGATATTTTCTTTATTTAATCCGTTAGTAACTAGCACGTAGCCATCCTCATCAGGAATATCGAAAGGCTCTCCGGTTTCCCTAATTTCCCTTACTCTTCCTTCAGATACAAGGATTTCTAAAAGATTACTGTCCTTATACTTACCTAAGGATTTTTCTCCCCAATTACGATTAAGTATTATAGCCTCTTCATTGAAAGCTCCCATTTTATTTACAGCAGCTATATCTATAGTATCGCCTTTATCTGTTTCTAATTTAATACCGTCTTCTATTACCTCTATAAGATAGTCTTCACCTTTTTTTATAAAGGTTGGGTAATTATATCCTTTTGAATTAGGAGAAGAAATTATATTTCCCTCATCAATCAAAGCACCGTATGGATATGAAGGACTACCTGTGAAATAAAAGTCACCATTAATCCCTGCTACCGCTTTATTATCTATTGTTAATTGAGATAGTGATTTTTTATTAATTATTCCTTCTTTATTATAGATAGGTTTTATATAGTTGTTTTCATCAAGAATTATTTTCAAAACATCTATGGTTACTTTTCCTTTATCAGTATATCTTTCGTACTGCTGGTGTATAACCCCTTTATTTATATAGTCCTCTTCATATTCTTCGTAAATAGTCAGCATATCTCCGTAAGCAAATAACGTTGATAATACCAACACTGTTAAAACAATTGATAATATTTTCCTTTTCATGTTTAGAACTCCTTTCACCAAAGCTCAACTTTATCAGAATTTTTGATAGCTGTAATAATTTTTTCTCTACCATCAGGAATATCTCTGTATATATCCTTCATTAGATTTTTTATCTCTTCTCTTTTAGTTTCCTTATCCAGTGGACAGGGACTTTTAAATACGGGAATCTGACTTTTTTCTATTTCATTAATTATTTGTTTCTCCTTCATATATATAAAAGGCTTAATGGAATATACTTCTTTTCTTGATAAATATGTCACGGGTTTAAAGGTTTTTAATCTACCTTCAAAAAACATACTCATAAATAAAGTCTCAACTAAATCATCTGCATGATGACCCATAGCCAGTTTATTGTACCCTAATTCATTTAGTCTATTGTTAATAGCTCCCTTTCTCATTTTTGAGCATAATGCGCAGGGATTCCTCTCTTCTCTCACATCAAAGACTATTTGACTTATTTTTGTTTTGATGATTTCGTAATTTATATCATTACTTTTGTAGTAATTTTCAAGTTTATCAATTCCCTGAGTTTCAAAGCCTAAATCTACTGTCACTGCTAATAGGTCAAATTTATATGGACTGAAAGTTTGAAATCTTCTTAATGCTTTCAGTAATAGCATACTATCTTTGCCACCGGAGACTCCTACTGCTACTCTATCACCTTCTTCTATCATATTGTGTTCTTCAATGGCTTTTCTCATTACTCCTAATACTCTCTTCATAAGTCACTCCTAATAATTTGTGTTACGTCATTATATCAATTAAAAAATTTACAAGCAATTAATTATATATTAAGTTTAATTAATCGGTTTATTATTGTTACTGTTTATTGTATAATGATTGTAGTTTTTAATAATAAGGAGAAAAAATGTCTGAATTCCTAGTCTTAATCCAAAAAGAATTATCTGTTTTTATTTTATCTATGGTGCCTATCTCTGAACTTAGAGGAGCTATACCCTACGGGATATCTATAGGTCTTAGTCCTTATAATGCTTTCGTAATAAGTGTTATAGGAAATATAATACCTGTACCCTTTTTACTGAAGCTTTACCGTCCCATTATAAGATGGATAGCCAGGTCTACTTTTTTAAAAAGACCTGCATCAATGATTGTAAAAAAAGTAGATAGAAGTTCACAAAAAGTAAGGAAATACGAACTTTTTGGATTGTTTTTGCTTGTGGCTATACCCTTACCTACTACTGGAGTCTGGACTGCTTCTGCTGTGGCTTCTTTCTTGAAGCTGAGTTATAGAAAATCCATATTTTTCATATCCTTAGGTGTATTAGCAGCAGGACTTATCGTTTTATCTATATCTGTAGGAATTTCAATATTGTAAAATTTGGAACATTGTAAAATAAAATGCACGGATCAATAAAAAAATAGACACATGTTAATTCCTACCATATAATGTTGAGTAACTACAAACAACAACGAGGAGGAATAACATGCGTCAAAGAAATTATATCATTAGAAAAAGAAAAAATATTAAACCTGAATTATTCATGAACTTAAATTTGCACCTAAAATCATAAAAACTACTTTTTTTGAGAATAAATAAATAATTTGTACAGTCAGACCCTTAAAAAAGGACAGACTACTCCCGTATATAGTTTTTTTGATTTTAAGTTGTCTAGGTTCCTTTGTTTATATTACTCTAGCTTTGGAAGTTGTCTAATATTTTCAATGACTTTGTAAAATTCCCTTTTGTAGGGACAACTGCTGCAAAGTTTGAAATAAATATATCTTGCTGCTTTTACAATCTTTGAAGCGACTTTTAAAAGTTTTAAACGAATGGTGTCAATCTGCATTTTCTTCATACTTTTTGGTAGCACAAGTCGTTTAAAAAAATTGAATAAATTATATGCCAATACGTGTAATTGTAGACGATTTGCATTAACAACTTTACTTTTAC
>JAWSUU010000161.1:0-5686 GCA_033549325.1 Bacillota bacterium
TCTACAACTACTATTAAGTCTGTTGAGGTAACATTTGCTTGCATATCTTCCTCCTATATATGGCGAAAATTAGTACATAATGTACAGAAACCAAAAAAATATTATTTAAGATTCTGTAACACTCAGATAACTAATCCTAAGAAACGTTTTCCTAATCTTATAATACATTATATCAGAAAAAGTGGCGAAAATCTATACACTTTTCTAATTTAAAATATTTTGGTCAGTTTTAAATGTTGAAATTTAGGGATTTGTTTTCTGGCATGTATATTGCATCTATAATTAATATAAATAAAATTTAAAATTATGAGGAGGTAAAACATTGAAAGAGATAAGACTACATGGAATAGGAGGACTTGGAACTGTAAAAGCAGGAGAACTTTTAGTTCATACTTCTGTAGCAGATGGCAAATATGGTAATTCAATCCCATTTTTTGGTTTTGAAAGACAAGGAGCTCCAGTTACATCCTATGTTAGATTGGACGAAAAGGAAATCCGACCTAAAAATCAAGTCTATAATCCTGATTGTGTTATAGTATTAGACCCAACAGTAATGAATGCAGTAAATGTTTTTGAAGGAGTTAAGGATAACTCAGTTCTTGTATTAAATACAAGTTTGGAAGATATAGGTGATTTAGATTTGCCTGATAAGATAAGTAAAGTGGCATTTTTAGATGCATCTGATATTGCTTTAAAAACATTAAAAAACCAAATAACAAATACTATTATGCTTGCTGCTTTTGCAAAAGCTACAGGATGGGTGAATATCAAATTATTAGAAGAAAAAGTAGCAGGAATGTTTGGCGAAAAGAATAGAGAGGCATACAAAGAAGGCTTAAAAAAAGTAAAGATAATAGAAAGATAATAGAAAGGATGGAGAATATGGAATTTAAAAGTAAAGAGATTGTTCCTATAGGTCGAGAAGGTATATATGAAATAAACACTGGAAAATGGAGAAAATTAAGACCTATTTTGGATTATGATAAATGTATAAATTGTGGCATATGTTTTTTGTATTGTCCTGTATTTGCAATAGAAAAAGAAGGAAAAGAGTATAAAATTACTTATGATTACTGTAAAGGTTGCGGTGTTTGTGCAAATGAATGTCCAAAGAATGCAATAGAGATGGTTAAAGAGGAGGCGGAATAAATGTCAAAAGTAGAAGTAATGAACGGAAATAGATCAGCTGCAGTAGGAGCGGCTTTAGCTAGACCGGATGTTATTGCAGCATATCCAATAACACCCCAAACCCCTTTAGTTGAGTATTTAACACAATTTAAGGCTGATGGGGAAATTGATGCTGTATTAAGTGAAGTGGAATCAGAATTATCCGCTATGAGTGTTTTAACTGGAGCTTCTTTAGCAGGATCTAGAACATTTACAGCGACTTCTTCTCAAGGGCTATCATTAATGTATGAGCCATATTTTAGAGCGTCCACTCTTCGTTTACCTATAGTAATGTGTATAGTAAATAGAGAGATGATATCACCTCAAACATTATGGGGAGGACCTCAAGATTCTTTATCTGTAAGAGATGCTGGTTGGTTACAAATATATGTTGAAAATAATCAGGAAATACTGGATATGGTTATACAGGCTTTCAAGATAGCAGAGGATAAAAATGTACTTCTGCCAATTAATATTTGTTATGATGGATTTTATTTATCTCATATGTCTGAAAGAGTTGAGGTACCTGAGCAAGAACCTGTAGATAAGTTCTTAGGCAAGTATGTACCAGAACATATTAAATTAGATCCTAAAACACCTATGGCTGTAGATCCTCTAACTAATGGATACCTCCTAACGGAATATAGATATAAACATTTAGATGGTCAAAAAAATGCTTTAGATGTCATTCAAGAAACTAATGATGAATATTCGAAGATATTTGGCAGAGATTATGGCGGATTAGTAGAAGAATATAGATTAGATGATGCAGAATATGTAATAGTTGCAATGGGATCTATGAGTGGTGCAGCAAAAGAAGCAGTAGATAGGAAAAGAGATGAGAATATAAAAGTTGGATTATTAAGACTTAGAGTTATTAGGCCTTTCCCTGCAGAAAAAATAAGCAGCTTACTTAAAGGCAAAAAGTCATACGGTGTAATAGATAGAAATGTTTCCTTTGGCTGGAACTACGGTATAACTTATCAAGAAATTAGCTCGGCAATGTATAGAAACAGAGTTGATACCCCTAGTTTACCTTTTATAGGAGGATTAGGTGGAGAAGATGTAAGGATAGAGCATTTTGAGCATGCTATAGATAAGGTTGTTGAATATGCTGAAAATCCAATTGTTAACCAAGAAACTATTTGGTTGAATAAGGTAATATAAGGAGGATAAAATGAGCAAAAATATTATAGATAAATTAGCTAGCAGTGAAGAGTTAATATCTCCTGGTATATCCGCATGTGTAGGATGTAATGTTGAACTTACATTAAGAACAGTTATGAGAGTTCTTGGACCGGATACTATACTAGCAATACCACCGGGATGTATGGGAGGAGTAGGAGTTGTAGGATGGGATATGCAATCTGGAGCAAAAGTACCTGTTTTCTTTCCATTACTTGATAATGTAGCTAGTATGTTAGCAGGTATAAAACTTCATTATGAAAAAGAAGGAAGAGATGTTAATGTAGTAGCTTTTGCCGGAGATGGAGCAACAGTTGATGCAGGATTTCAATGTCTTTCAGGAGTAGCAGAAAGAGGAGATAAGATAATCTATATTTGCTATGATAATGAAGGTTATATGAATACTGGATATCAGAGAAGTGGTTCTACTACTAAAGGAGCATGGACAAGCACAACACCTGTAAGTTCTGAGGGTAAAGGTGGAAAAATCCAGCATAAAAAAGATTTTCCAATGATTATGGCTATGCATGACATACCTTATATGGCTACTGCAAATCCAGCATATATCCAAGATTTAGTTAAGAAAGTTGAAAAAGCTAAAGAACTTGAAAGCGGACTTGCTTATATTCATGTATATAATCCTTGTTTAACAGGATGGGGTATACCATCAAATAAAAGTATAGAAGTATCTAAGCTTGCTGTACAAAGTAATTTTTCACCATTATATGAAGTGGAAAATGGTAAGTTTAAAATAAATATTAAAAATAATAATCCAAAACCTGTTAAGGATTATCTAAGTCAGATAAAAAAATTCTCTCATCTAACTGAAGATGAAATACAGGAATTGCAAGATTTAACAGATAAAAAATGGCAAAGACTTTTGAAATTGGAGAGTTTATAAGGAGGAGTTTATGAGTGGCTTAGATTCAATGTTTAACCCCGAAAATATTGCTGTAATTGGAGCCTCAAATAATGAATCAAAGGCTGGTAGTGTTATAATACAAAACTTACTAAGGAAAGGTTATCCCTATGAAATCTTCCCTATAAATCCAAAAAAAGATAAAATACATGGGTTAAAAACATATAAAAGTATTTTAGATGTAGAAAATAAAATTGAGTTAATAGTTTTAGTGACACCTTCATCATTTATATATGAAATTATGAAAGAAGTAGATATGAGGATGTCTAGAAAAAATGATATTAAGGTTATAGTATGTGCTGCAGCAAACTATGGAGAAACCAAAACTAAAGAAGGTATAGACAGACAAAACTGTCTTGTTGATACTGCGAAAAAGCATGGCATACGAGTTGTAGGACCTAACTGTATTGGAGTAATAGATAACATATCCAAAGTTGACACTACCTTTGTTGAAACGAGCCTTAGTAAAGAGAGTAAAATTAGGCAAGGTGGGATTAGTGTTATATCTCAAAGTGGTGCTATAGCTTCAATTATACTAATGGAAGGTGATTCAACACCTGAACCAATAGGGTTTAATAAGTTTATTTCAGTAGGAAATATGGTAGATGTAGATTTTATAGACCTATTAGAATACCTTGAAACTGATGAAACTACTAAAGTAATAGGAATGTATATGGAAGGTTATCCAGAAGCAGGTAAATTAATAAAATTGATGTCCAGAATAGCTAAGAAAAAACCAATAGTTGTATTAAAAGTTGGAAGATCTGAGAAAGGAGCTTCGGCTGCTAATTCTCATACTGGTTCTTTAGCTGGGTCAGATAAAGTATATGACAGTGCTTTTAAACAGTTTGGGATAATAAGAGTAGATACTGTAGAAGAGTTAATGGATACACTTAAAGCTTTTGATAAACTACCTTTGCCAAAAGATGAAAACATGTTTATTTTAAGTCAAGCTGGTGGACCTGGGATTTACTGTACAGATGCCGTAAGCAAACATAAGAATATAGTGATGCCTAAGATAGAAGATAAAACTAAGGAAAAACTAGAAAAGCTACTGCCACCAATGTCTGCAATTTGTAATCCAGAAGGATATGCAGATATTACAGCAGCAGCAAATGTTGATCAGCATGTTAAAGCATTAAAATATCTATTAGAGGACCCGAACGTTTCCAGTGTAGTTTTAATTACTATTATTCCTACTTTTTTACCACAGGTTGAGTTGGGGAATGAATTAAGGAAGATGTATATAGAAGAAAAATATAATACGAAAAAGCCTGTATATTTTGTAATAATGGCGGGAGATTATGTAATATCAGGTAGAAAAGCCTTGGAAAAGGAAGATATATATTCATTTAAAACTCCGGATCGTGCAGTTAATGCTGCTAGCAACTTGATTAAGTATGCAGATTTTATTCGCAAGGTAAAGGAGGATACAAATGAGTAAAATAGTATTAAACGAATTTGATGCTAATAAGGATTTATCTAAAGCTGGGATATCTATGGCTAAAACAATACTATGTAAATCTAAAGAAGAAGTATTGAAGGCAATTAAAGAAGTGAATTTTCCTGTTGTTTTAAAAATCTTATCTTCTGATATTATGCATAAAACAGAAGCTGGATGTGTAGTAGTTGGAATTGAAAACAATGAAGATTTATTAGAGGCTTACGATAGAGTAATAAATAATGCAAAAAAATATAATAGTAATGCTAATATACAAGGAGTAATAGTACAACAGATGCTTTCAAAAGGTTTGGAAGTAATATTTGGAGTTAAAAAAGATGAACAATTTGGGCATACAGTAATTTTTGGAATGGGTGGTATATATGTTGAAATATATGAAGATGTAGCATTAAGAATATTGCCCATAGACGAAGATCAAGCAGTAGAAATGATAAATGAAACAAAGATATCTAAAATATTAAAAGGAGCTAGAGGACAAAACTACAACTTTAGTGAGGTTATCGACGTTTTACTTAAATTGTCAAAATATGTCGAAAACAATCCTAAAGTTGAAGAAATAGATATAAATCCGTATATCTTATATGATGACGGATCTAAAGGAGGAGGTGTTGATTCGTTAATAACTATGACAGAATAGGATTTATAAACCAGAATGTAATTAATTTTTCGAAATTTTTCACGACATAATAAGATTACAAAAATACTATTAAAAAAGTTTTTAGAATTTTAAGGAGGAAGAAATGGATAAAAAATTAGAATTTAAATCTAGTATGTATTTTGCTTTAATACCATTAATAATCTTTGTTATATTTTGTGTTGCTTTCTTTGTAGTTTATAAGGTTTTTGCTATGGAAGCTGTAGCAATGGGAGGATTTATAGGATTAATCGTAGGTAGCTTTTTTTCCAAGAATTGGAAAGAATACTGGGATGCAGTAATAAAAGGTGTATCCTCT
>JAWSUU010000162.1:0-5606 GCA_033549325.1 Bacillota bacterium
GAAAGATGGTATACTGTTGCAGACACTGTATTGTTTTCAGTATCTACTTCATAAGGAACTGCAATCCACTTTTCTAAATCTTCATCGTAGTATAGGATTTTAATATCTTCCTCACTTAGTCCCTTTGGTAGATTTTCTTCATCATATTCGAAGATTAAATCTATACCATTTGGAAATTCACTAATCTCATTTTCACTTGAATCCATAAATTTTATATCGTATGCATCATCTCCAATTTTTAATATTCTTGTTCCATATGCTTGTTCTTCAAGTTTTGTAATAATATAGTCAACAGGTTCGTTAAAGGTATTCTCTGGGATTAATATAGTTAAATTATATCCCGTTACTACTGAAGATTTTCCTTCTTCCTGTACCAGCTGACCTGTAAATTCTTGAGGGTTTGATTCAGGTATTTCTCCATCATTTAATGCACCTTCTCTATTTGATGGATTATCTCTCTTTTCTTTTACAGAAAAGTCTAAGGTTAATTCTGAGATATTACCGGCTTCATCTTCTGCAAGTACGCTAATAGTATAATCATCAGCTTTAGTTATTTTCGTTGATGATAGAAAATCTCTATCGTTTAACTTAATCTCTAGCTTGTTGAGTTTTGTACTGTAGTTGTCTGTTATTTCAACTATAGGTTTTGCGCTTCCTAAATAAGACTTACCGTCTTCAATACCCTTAATACTTATTTTCGGTGGTGTTTTATCAATTACAAAAGTAACATTCTTTTCTGCTCTTAGTCCCTTAGATTCTGACACTACAACAAGTTTATATTTTCCTTCTTCATCTAGATTGTATCTTCCTTTTGATTCTTGAGGTACTCCATCTTTAGTAAGAAGTATTTCTTCACTTTCACCGGTAGTATCTATTGTTATTCTTAGTGAACTAGTAGTATAGGTATTGTTTTCTATTCCTAAAACTTCAATAGTTGGAACATAATCTGCTATAGTAAATGTTATCGTTTTTACACTAATGTTTCCGTTAAGATCTTCTGCTTCTACTTTAAGAGTGTATTCACCGTAATCTTCAACATTGAAACTCTTTGTATATGTATCTGTAGTACCGTCTGAAGTCAATTCAGCCGTCCAAGTTCCAGGTTCATCTAGTGTAATTTGTATATTTACTTTTTCATTTACTGTGTCTCCATCGGCTATTCCTTTGATGGTAATTACAGGTGGTGTTTCGTCTATTTGTGTTACTACACCTTCAATAATTACCCCACTTGGAATTATTCTTCTGAACATTACATCGCTTATCTTATCACCGGCTTCGTTCCAAACGGCATAGAATACTTCACCACTTGGAGACATTCTAATCTGGCATTCTGCTTGAGCAGCTACTTTGTTTCCTGTATCTTTAGCCAACCAGTCCCAAACAAACACTTCTTCTCCTTCTAAATAATTTTCGTTAAATTTCCCCTTGCTGTCTGGATTTGGTATTTTTTCTACAGTATGGTAGGTATCTCCAAAGTCATCTGTATAACTGTAGTAAAGATCCATAGGTTCTTTATCTTCTGTAGATTTTTTGCCAGGATTTGTTGATGTACCGTAAGTTACCCAATATACATTTTTATTATTTTTATCTTCTGGATATGTTCCTCCTGAACTGTTGGTTATAGTTGGAGGTGGTCCTACTAATCTAGGTTCAATTACTGATTCTTTGTTGTTGGTAAGTTGAGATAGGTTTCTTGACGGTTCAAATTCACCAGCTAAATAAAAATCAATTTCTTCTATCTTTGGTTCATAATCTCTTCCTTCACTACCTGTCCCATCTCCCAACTGTGTTTTATATGTATTAATATGCTCCACACCTTCACCTGTAGGATTTGTAGTGAAAGTTTTTCCACCGTCGAAAGACCTTCTCACATATAGGTTGAATATATCATTACCATTTCTTGCTGCCGCCCAGTTTGGAGTCCAGTCGTAGGCTATAGCAAGCATATCTCCTTTTAAAATACCTCTATGAGCCCTTGCATCATCGTAAGGATTGGTAAATGAGTTATCTAGTAGGTTTAGTTCTGTTTGGTCCCAGTGAAGAACTTTCAAACCTTCTCCTTGACTTAAACCCTTTCCTTCAGTTGATTCTTCTTCATTGTTGCTACTGCCTTTATCTTCATTTATTATAGATCCCGGTTCTCCAGATTCAAAATCAGTAATAGAAACACTGCTAATATTCATTATTTCTTCTACCATATATTTCGTTTGATATGGGTTTCCTTTATCCAATTTTGATACTTCCCATCTGTGCATATAGATGTCGCTTGGCCTACCTTTACCATCTTCTCCCATTTTATAAACCATTACCATGATTGTAGCTTTTTCATCGTCTGCTTTTCCAGCTATTGCTGCACTTTTACCTTGAATGATAAACCTAGGTCTTCTAGCATTTTCATAGGCTGGCAAATATGATAAACCATCCCAATCTGTTAAAAGTTCTCCATCTTCATCAACAAGGTATAAATAAGGGATTCCATTCTCTTCTACTATTCCAGGTAAGGTTCCATCTTCTCTGGTATAGTAAGCTATTTCTTCTTCAGTATCGACAACTACCTGAGGATTTATTATTTCTCCACCACTTACAAGATCTGGTTGGGAAAAATCAAAGGTATGGTAAATAACATTTTTGCCTAGGTCTGGTACATATGCATTTTTCCCTCTCTGTTCTCCTACACCATCGTCGTTTCCACCTTCTCCGGTAGATTCCTTATCTTCTATTTTTAAAGTACTCATCGGTTCTACTATTGTGTTTTCTTCAACTTTTTCATTATTGTATTTATAAGCTTTGTCATCTCCGTACAAACTAAAAGCTGTAAAACCATCAACAGTTTCTGGTTCTTCTAATTCTAATGATATAGATGTTTCTGTTGTTCCTGAATCTCCATCTGTATTTTCAGTATCTTCATCCATATCTACAGGAGGTCCAGATCCCACTCCTTTAGTTTCTTCATAACATATTACAGCCCATCCACTAAAAGTACCGTCTGGTTTTTGGTATTTTTGTATTTTAATATTAGGTCTTGATGCTCCGGTATTACCATCCAAAAGCCTACCATCTGGTGTTACTGCGATATATTTATCTACTCCTTGGTTATTTATCTCATATGAAAGTTTATCAGTTATTCTGTAGTCAGTACCAAGATATGGATAATACTCAGCAAGATTTACATACCCGTACTGGTGTGTTCCCTGACTGTTTTCATCTTCTATTAAAGGCGTGAATTCTCCTGCATTTACTTCTATATAGTCTCCTTCTGCCATTCCATCTAATTGGTTTTGTATTGAACTATAGTCTACCTTCATATTATCTAGATTTACTGTATCATTATCAGATAATCTTACTGGTAATTTGAAAGGAACTAGTGACTTAGGTCTTCCAGTTAAATCTTCGTCCTCTTCTTCTTTCTGACTTGAAGCTCCATTATTTATATAATTAATGTCTATTTCTTCAAATTCATCCCAATCTATAAATGAGTACCAAATATCTGTTTTGTGATTTGTTGTGGCTCCGCTCCATCCTTCACCTGGACCTGCTTGTTCACCAGGTCTTAGTCCTTCTGGATCTTCCTGCCATACTACAGCAAACCCAACATCTTCTGCACCTTCCATCATTATCTGGCAGGCATCTCTTCGACCGGAGGTAAGTCTTTCCGGTTTATACCAGGTGATTTCTCCAGTTTCCTCATTTATTACACCTCTACATGTCCATACTACACTGAAAGGTATTTCTCCTACTTCTGGATATCCAAGATCCGTATAATCTAATGACCTTTGCGGACCGGATACTCCCCATATATCTTCTTCATAATATGGATCATCATATGGATAGTAATCTTCAGATTCTTCATCTTCTGTTTTAATAGCATAAGTTGGCTTTCCTGTTCTTGCAAAAGTTGACGTCCATGCTACTAGTACATAATTGCCTTTTATTCTTACCTGAGGTTTTCTAACATCGCCAGGGTAATCCTGACCATTTGCAAGCTCAAAAGATGATTTATCTGCTGATTTGGATATATTGGTTATCTTCCAAGAAGCTCCATCATCTCTTGATACAGCTGCAAATACATCGGATGCCCCGGTTCCTGGAACTTCATCAGTATAAGCAGTTATGAGAGGTTTAGCTTCATTTCTTGTCTCTAACAAATTAACAACATAATCTCCGTTTTCATCATATACTCTCTCATAGTATTCTAAATCTACAGGGTCGCCGTTAGCTTTCTGTGCCGGTACGTATCCCTGCATAAGCTCTAGTTTTGCTTTTGTATTTACAGTACCTTCAGTTTTTGAAATATTTTTTCTGAATATATCACTGTCGGTATTGTCTTTTAAGTTTTGTTTAGCTTCTTCTTGAGATACAATATTTAAGCTGTTTCCAGTTTTATTATCTGTTTCTGTAATTAGCGTTTGTATTAATTCTGTATCTGAAAAATCAACTTCTTCTATTGCTAATTCTTCTAAAACTTCATTAAAAGCATCACTTACATTATCTGTTATTTTTATTCCAGCCTTAGTATCCCCGTCGCTGTCAAAGCTTTGAAGAAGCATTGCCATATTTACTGCTCTCTCGTCATCTCTATTTGTTGTATTAAATACTTCATAAGGAGTTATTTTATGAGCAGCTTTAGCTTTACCTATATATACTTCTCCTATATAGAACTCTACATCTTCACCTTCTACATAGTCGAAAGCTCCTCCTTCGTCGGTCTTACCTTTTGCCGTAGGTGTTTCATAGTTTACACCTTCAACAGGACTATCTATAAAATGTCCTGTTTTTGGATGAACTACTGCATAATTTACATACCAACCTGAATTAACCTCAAACTGGTGGGTACCTTCTGCCCATGCAAATAATTGATTTTCTTGGATATCTTCCTCTCCAATATTTCTAACCTTAGCACACACTGCAATCTTAGGTATTCTTTTTTCTTCGTCTCTTCTACCCCAAGACATATCCAAATCATCAACAAGTTTAAGCACTAAAGTATAGGAATATTCAACTTCTTTAAATTTTTCTATGTAGGGAAAACTGGTCATTTTAGGATTACCACCTATTGATACAGGAATATCTTCATTCCCTACAAAAATCATTGTTTCCTTAATAAGCCAATTCTCATCTGTTCTAATCTCAATGAATAATTCATTACGAGTATTCCAAACGGAAACGTTTCCAACGGTGGTATAGTTTTCTAACCTTTCTCCACCTTCTATTACTACTAAATCCGTTTCATATAACCCAGGTCCTACGTAATTAAATTCTGCTAAATTGTCGTAGGAGTATGATGGAATCTGAATTATAGGTAGTAAAATAACTAATGTAGCTAAAAACAATATAAATTTCTTCTTTTTCAGTATCATTTGATTTCCTCCAATCATACAAAAATAAAAAAATCCAGCTATCGCTGGTCGGTTGCACTATTGACTCCCTAAAGGAAAAGTGCCCTCTTAATTCCCAAAGTTCTTTGTCTCCAAAATCTGATAATACCATCTTGTATCTCATTAAACTACCCCATATTTGCCTGATAATCACCCCCTTTTATTAAATTTATTGGACAATAAAGTAGGGAAACCAATTTCTTGGCTTCCCCCTTATCAAACCGCACGTGC
>JAWSUU010000163.1:0-5586 GCA_033549325.1 Bacillota bacterium
TTCCAGTTCTTGTTGTAAGATAAGAAATATTTACTTTTAAAATAGCAGAGCAGTGGTTTAAATGCCATTGCTTTTTTATTAGGAAATAACCCTAAAAGTTTATTTATAAATCTTTTAATCAACTAATAAATCAACTATGTAAATCTCTATATTAGATTATCTGTATATATTTTTTTACCTCGTGGTAAGTATTTAAAAGAGGGCACTAAATAATAGGAGGGATTCGCTTAATGAATAAAATAAAATACGTATACTCTAAATCACTAAAAAGATTAAGTGTTAAATTATATGGCCTAATGCAAAAAAAATTATGGGCAAAAATTATTTTTGCAATGTTTTTAGGTGTTGGAGTAGGAATACTTATGGGAGAATCCGTAGGTATTATACAGAGAGATTTAGCAATAACAATTGGTGACTGGTTAGCAGTTCCGGGTAATATATTTCTAAGTCTTATTCAAATGATTGTGATACCTTTAGTAATAGCATCAATAATTAGAGGTATTGCAACTACTGATGATATTGAACAACTAAAAAAAGTAGGGATAAGATTAGTTCTATACTTTATAGTTACGACTACTATAGCTATAACTATAGGACTTATAGTAGCATTGATAATAAAACCTGGCAATTATATAGATATATCTTTAGCTAATGTACAGGAGAGCACACAGCAGGTAGAAAATGTAGCAAATGCAGATATTGGTTCTGGTTCTCTACCTGAAATGGTTACAGATTTACTGCCTGAAAATCCATTGAGTGCAATGGTAGAAAGGCAGATGCTTCAAGTAGTTATATTTTCAATAATATTTGGTATAGCTCTTGTAGCTATGGAAAAAGAGAAAGCCGGTCCGATACTAGATCTTTTAAGTTCTTTACAGGATGTATGCATGACCATAGTTAAGTGGGCAATGCTCTTAGTACCGTATGCTGTATTTGGATTACTGGCAAGGATAACTATAAAAGTAGGTATAGATGCTATGTTAGGTATGGCAGTATATATGGGAACAGTTTTATTAGGTTTGTTTATATTACTTATATTTTATTTAACAATGGTAACTATTTTTGGTAAGAAAAATCCTTTAGAATTTTTAAGTAATATTAGAGAAGTACAGCTATTAGCCTTTTCAACATCTAGTTCAGCGGCAGTAATGCCTCTCTCTATGGAGGTAGCTGAAGATAGACTGGGTGTTAGAGATTCTATATCACAGTTCTTAATCCCACTTGGTGCTACAATTAATATGGATGGTACAGCTTTATATCAAGGAGTTGCTACTGTATTTTTAGCACAGGTTTACAGTATTGATTTAGGTTTACCTCAATTGATTCTTGTGGTAGTAACAGCAGTAGGAGCGTCAATAGGTTCTCCTGCAACACCTGGTGTAGGGATAGTAATACTTTCAATAGTGCTAAAAAGCGTAGGGATACCTAATTCTGGAGTTGCACTTATATTAGGAGTTGACCGTATTCTTGATATGAGTCGTACGGCCTTAAATGTAGCAGGTGATTTAACTGCAAATGTAATAATGGATAGATGGGTACCCAAAAAAGAAGTTAATGAAATAAATAATTAAATATAAATATAGAAAGCTAAAAAATTTATTATAAAATATTATAAAAGCAAAAAATAAAAAAATTATTGAGAAATAGATTTAATAAAGAGTCGAGATTAGAGTACTAATGCTTTAATCTCGATTGTATTTTTTGTACCTTAGTATCTTTGAAATTATAAAAGCAGTTCAATAAGATAAACAAAAACATATTTATAAATCAAATAAAAATTCTATTTTTATACAAGTGTGATAAAAAATGATATAATAAAATAAATACAGTAAATATTTCCAAGTTATTTATATATAGAGAGAATTCAAGTCATCATTTAATTAGATTTTTTTATTTACACGGAGGTAAAACATGAATAAATATTCACCAAAATCCTTGAGAAGTTCTATTATGCCAAAAGGAATACTGGTAGCTATAGGGGGAAAAGAAGATAAAAAATACGATATTCTAATTCTTTCTACTATCCTATCATTAGTTAAAAAACAAAAGAAAAAAATAGAAATTATAACAACCGCCAGCCAGTTTCCAGAAGAAGCAGGTCGAGATTATTATAATGTATTTTCCAAAGACAGTAATCATGCTGTTGGACTTATGCATATATCATCAAGAACACAAGCTGCAGACATAACTTACCTGAGAAGAATTACTAATGCAGACGTTATTTTTTTTACAGGAGGAGATCAACTGCGTATAACCAGTATCATAGGAGGAACTCCTATTGAAAAAGAAATTCTCCGAAAGTATAGAGAAGAGTTTTGTGTTATTTCCGGAACTAGCGCCGGTGCAAGTGCTATGTCTAAAACTATGATTTGCGGCGGTGATAGTAGTGAAGCTCTTCGTAAAGGTAAAATTAATGTTTCAACGGGTATGGGTTTAATAGACATTGCAATTATTGATACTCATTTTGTTGAGCGGGGACGATTCAGTCGTTTGATGCAGATAGTAAGTATGAACCCAAGCAATACAGGAATTGGTTTAGGAGAGGATTCAGGGATTATAATTGAAGGTGGATGTATATTAAGAGCTATAGGAAGCGGAATCACGGTAATTATTGATGGACAACATCTTAAATATACAAATGTTGCAAATATTAATTCTCATGAAGCCATAGCAATTGAAAATCTAATAATTCATACAATTGTTAATGGTTACGGATATGATTTGTGTGAAAAAAAATATCTTAAGCCTAGTGCTTTAAAAAAGATGGATTTGATTGAAAGTGAGGTAAAATCGAATGAAAATAATTGAAATGAGAGCTATAAGAGGTCCTAACTACTACAGTAGACATCCGGTTATTTTCATGCAGCTGGATCTTCAAGAGCTTGAAGTAAAACCAACGGATATGGTACCAAATTTTAAGGAAAATATAGAGAAAATGATGCCTAGCCTTTACGAACATAAATGTTCTCCAGGTAGAATCGGTGGATTTTTTGAAAGAATTTCTAGAGGAACATGGGCAGGTCATGTTGTAGAGCACGTTGCTATAGAACTTCAATGTCTTGCTGGTCAGGAAGTAGCTTTTGGAAAAACTTTTACAATGGATGAAAAAGGAATTTACAACCTAGTCTATCGTTATTTAGATGAAAAGACCGGGTTAAGAGCAGGAGAAATGTCCGTAGATATAGTAGAAAAACTTTTCGATGGGAAAATCACAGATATACAACCTTTGATTATAGAATTAAAAAATATTGCAAAATCAAGTCTATTAGGACCATCAACACAGTCAATTGTAAATGAAGCAACCAGCCGTAGGATATCACATATACGATTGAATGAGCAAAGCTATGTTCAATTAGGACAGGGAAAATATCAGAGAAGAATACAGGCTACTATGATGGATAATACTTCTGCCCTGGGTGTAGAAGTTGCCGATGATAAGGAAAGCACAAAAAAACTCTTATCTTCAATGGGAATTCCTGTACCGGAAGGGTTTTCTGTGAATTCGGAAAATGAAGGGATAAAAGCAGTTGAAGAAATTGGATACCCTATAGTAGTCAAACCATTAATAGGAAATCACGGACGAGGAATTACAGTAAATGTTACTAATGAAAAAGAACTAAAAATCGCGTATAAGATAGCTAGTAAAATCTGCGAAACTGTATTATTAGAAAAATATTTAAAAGGATTTGATTTTAGAATTCTTGTTATAGACGGAAAATTCGTTGCAGCAGCTCTTAGAGAACCTGCTTTTGTTGTTGGAAACGGAAAAGATACTATTCAACAACTTATAGAGGAAGTTAATAAGGACCCTGAAAGAGGAATAGGTCATGAAAAAAATCTAACCCAGATAACCATAGATTATATGACAGAAAGGTTGCTAGAAATCCAGAAACTTAGTTTAAAAACCATTCTACCAAAGGGTAAAAAATTATATATAAAATCTACTGCAAATCTAAGTTCGGGAGGTACTGCCCTGGATGTTACGGATAATGTTCATCCTCTAAATCAACTGATGGCTGAACGAATTTCACAAATAGTCGGTTTAAATGTCATTGGGATTGATATTATTGCTGAATCTCTGGAAAAACCCCTTCAAAAAGATTTTTCGGGAGTCGTTGAAGTTAATGCAGCGCCAGGTTTCAGAATGCACCTCAATCCAACAGAAGGAATATCAAGAAATATTGCTTCTAATATTGTAGATATGCTTTTTCCACCTGGAGCGGAACATTCTGTTCCTATTATAGCTGTTACAGGAACCAATGGCAAAACTACAACTATAAGGTTAATTTCTCATATTTTAGGTTTAAACGGTAAGTTTGTTGGAATGACATCCACGGATGCAGTGATTATTGATAATGTACCGATTCTAAAAGGAGATTACAGCGGTCCAGAAGGTGCTCGAAAGGTAATGATGGACTCTGCAATTGATCATGCAGTCCTGGAAGTTGCAAGAGGTGGAATTCTAAGACGTGGACTTGGTTATAAAGAAAGCGATGTGGGAGTTTTACTAAACATTACTTCAGATCATTTGGGTGAAGGTGGAATCAATACTTTACAAGAGCTAGCTAGATTAAAATCAACAGTTACTGAAGCTGTAAAACCATCTGGATATGCAATTTTTAATGCTGATGACCCACTTGTGCTATCTTGTGTAGAAAAAACTAAAGGCCGTCCAATTTTATTCTCGAAAGATTCAGAAAACAAGGCTCTTATAACTAATTTTGAAAAAGGAAATCTCAATGTTACTATCAAAGAAGGTAATGTTGTTATCCAAAAAAAAGGGTGGAGCTCAACTGTTGCAAGTGTTGTTGAGGTACCAATAACCTTTGATGGAAATGCTGGATTTAATATTGAAAATGTAATGGCTGCAGTAGGTGCCACAGCTGCACTAGGCCTAAATGAAGCACAAATAAGGGCAGGATTGGTTAGTTTCAGTCCTTCAATCGGTCAATCACCAGGAAGAATGAATATCATCGATATGGGTGAATTTAAAGTAGTCGTTGATTATGGTCATAATATTGGAGCTATAAATGCTACCGGTGAATTTATCAAAGATTTAATGCCGGGGAGAAAAATTCGTATGGCTTCAGGAGTTGGAAATAGAAGAAGAGATGACATTTTTGAATTTGGAGTTGCTCTATCAAAATACTATGATCATATTGTCCTCTGCGATTCTGATCCTAGAGAAAGAAAAGCCGGAGAAACTGCTAAAATTGTTAAGGAAGGATTACTAGAGGGTGGATTTAAAGCTGATATGATTACTCTTGTTTTAGATGAAAAAGAAGCTACTAAAGCATCTCTGGATATGGCAAAAAAAGGAGACCTTGTCGTACTACAAGTAGATAATATTGCTCAAGTAATTCAAGATGTTCTCGATTACAAAGCTAAATTGAAAAAGAAACTTCGAAGATAAGTAAAAAGATGTATAATTTAAAAATATTTAAACAAATAATGTAAAATTAAATTTTAAAATTTTGGCGATATCCAATAATTTTGTGCTAATAATTATTTTGCACTAAATAGGGATATCGCTAATTTTCATCAATTATGTTGCCGATAAATTACATTAATACCTTAAAAAAATAC
>JAWSUU010000164.1:0-5542 GCA_033549325.1 Bacillota bacterium
ATCACCTTCAAGTGCTTTAATTACATTTTCTTCAATTTCTCCCTTAACTTTTTCCATAATTAATTGTATAATATTATTCATAGAGAATTCCTCCTTTGATTTTTGTGGTTGCTTTATTACATTATATCAAATGGAGTGTAATTCTCTATATTTTTTTGTTCTTTTGTCCAACAACTATTTTACACTAACTATCTACCTCCCAAAACAAAAAAACACGGTCAACAGGTTTTCTGTTGCCGTGTATTACTTACTTTGTAATAAAGGTTTTCTTTATTACCATAAATAAATAGGCTTTTCAATTTACATATGAAATTCTATTATACATTTATCAAAAAGTCAATCTATAACAGAATTATCCCTCGCTTCTTACACTCCATTATCATATCTACCGGCCATATAGATGACTGCACCTCTCCTATGTGAGCTTTTCTTAAGAATTGCAGACATATTCTGGATTGTCCGATTCCTCCGCCTACAGTATATGGAAGTTCTTTGTTTAAAATTTTTCTGTGAAATTCAAAAGATTTTCTTTCTATATCTCCCGTTTCTTGAAGTTGCTTTTCTAAAGTTTCTTCATCTACCCTTATACCCATAGAGGATATCTCAAGACCTATGTTTAATAGTTTATTCCATAATATTATATCGCCGTTTAATTCCCAATCATCGTAATCCGGTGCTCTACCGTCGTGTTTCATTCCAGATTTAAGTTCTTTTCCAATTTGCATAATAAATACGGCACCTTTTTCTTCTGATATTTTGTCTTCTCTTTGCTTTGGTGTCAAATTCGGGTATTTATCTTCCAGTTCCTGAGTAGTTATAAAAAATATTTCTTCCGGTAAAATTTCTTCAAACTGTGGATATTCTTCAGTTATGAATTTGTCCAAATCTTTAAAGGATTTATAAATCTTTTTTACGGTGTCCTTTAAATAATCAAGGGTTCTCTCTTCTTTCAGTAGTATTTTTTCCCAGTCCCACTGATCCACATAAATAGAATGAAGGTTATCCAACTCTTCATCTCTTCTAATTGCATTCATATCAGTGTATATTCCTTCCCCTGGTTTGAATCCGTAGTAATCTAATGCCATTCTTTTCCATTTAGCAAGAGATTGTACTATTTCTACTTTCTTTTCATATAAATCTTTCATGGTAAAACTAACGGGACGTTCGTATCCGTTTAGATTATCGTTAAGTCCTGTTTCAGGAGCAACAAATAGTGGTGCCGATACACGAGTCAAATTTAAATTGTCGGCTAAACTATCTTGAAAAAAGTCTTTGACTTTTTTTATTGCAATTTCTGTTTCAAGAACATCTAAGCTACTTTTATAATTATCTGGATATAAAATTCTCTTCGCCATTTTTCCCTCCATATTTTTTTACTAAGAACATTATATATTAATATGAATAAATTTCAAGTAATTTGTATATTTCTAATAAAAAAGCATCCGAAGATGCTTTTAAGTTCATATTTTATCTACTCGATTTATCGTATGGTATACCTTCTGCTTTAGGTGCTCTAGATTTTTTAGATGTCAGTGCCAGTACAAACATAGTTGCTAAGTACGGCAGCATTTTATAGTAAGTTTGATCAATTCCCAAATTGTATAAGAAAGGAATTAAAGATACCGAGTACGCAAGGGTTCTTAAAAAAGCAAAGAATGTTGCTGCTAAAACTATTTTCCCAGGCTTCCACTGACCAAATATCATAACCGCCAAGGCTAAGAATCCAAAACCGGCAACTCCAGTATGACCGCTGACATTTCCATCCATTACTCCAACTGAGTAGAAAAACCCACCCATTCCTGCTAGAATACCGGACAAGCTTACTCCAGCATATCTCATAACATAAACGTTGATTCCTACTGAATCTGCTGCATGAGGATGTTCTCCACAGGCTCTCAGCCTAAGACCAAATTTAGTTTTATAGAGAAGTACAGTCGATATTCCTAAAAATATAAATCCTATAATAACCGTTAGATAAGTGTTTTGAAAAAACATAGGTCCAAGTACAGGTATACTTCCCAATACGGGCATCTTTCTTATATAAAAGCTAATATTTGTTGTTATTCCATCGCTGTTAAAAAACATCTTAGCAAAAAGTAGTATTGCCGCCGGTATAAGCATGTTTAAAGCAGTTCCTGTAATTACCTGGTTTGCCTTCATATTTACCGCAGCAAAGGCTAAAAGTAGTGAGTATATTAATCCTGAAACAGCAGCTACAATTATACCTATTAAAAGTATAGTTTGGGGAGACATACCAGAATTTTGAACAGCTAAAACAAATAATGCTCCAAAAAATGCTCCAAATAGCATAATTCCTTCAAGGGCAATATTAATAACTCCGCTTCTTTCACTAAACATTCCACCTAAAGCGACAAGAAGTAAGGGAACTGCAACAGGCAGTGTGTTTTGGATTAGATAATATATTAATTCCATTATTCTACCCCCTCTGAATTTGCTTTTATCTCTGTTTTATTTTTCTTTCCAAATTTATTTATCAAGAATTTCTTAATAGAAGTATTCATAATCATAGCAAAGGCTGAGAAGTAAATAATAACTGCAATTACTATATCTATAATCTCAGGTTTGTATCCAACTAAACTTGCTAAGGTTCCACCTCTTTGTATGTGTGATATAAAGGTTGCGGAGAATATTATACCCAGTGGATGTGAATTTCCCAGTAGGGAAACTGCTATTCCCGTAAAGCCTGCAGTAGCGATAATATTGATAGGTTCGTAGGTCATACTGCTACCGGCTATTGCAGAGGGTGCTAATATTGCAAAAGCCCCACCTATACCAGCCATACCTCCTGAAATCACCATTGTTAGTATGATATTTCTCTTACCTTTCATTCCTGCATATTCTGCAGCAAATTTATTAAAACCTGTAGCTTTTAACTCATAACCAAATGTGGTCTTTTCTAAAATTATATATAATACAATTGCAATCAAAATGGCTAGAATAATACCTACACTAACATTGGAGCCAGCTACTCCTAAGGATGGTAGTTGAGCACTATTGGGTATATATCTAGTTCTTGTCATGCTTGAGTTATACATAGTCGCATTGTTTTGAATCTTCATATCTACAAAGTACATACCTATATAATTAAACATTATAGAAGTGATAACTTCATTAACATTTAGTAAAGCTTTAAATACCCCAGGTATAAAACCAAATATCATCCCTCCTATCATACCAGCAATAATCGCTACCATCCAGTGAGATGCTCCTGAAAGATTCCACATAAAGCCAACATAAATGGCGAAAAACATCCCCATAGTATACTGCCCTGAAGCTCCTATATTAAAAAGTCCCATCCTAAAAGCAAATCCTACTGCTAGTCCTGTCATTATTAAAGGTGTTGCAAAGTAAAATACATCACCTATTCTTCTAAGACCTCCAAATACAATATATCTAAAACCTGCTACAGCACTACCTGGACTTGCAATAATCATAATTATAAATCCAAATACTAATCCCAGGAAAATTGCCATGAGAGCTGATGTAAAAGAAGAAAATCCTTTTGATGACGTTATCACTTTTAAATTAAATCCATCTTTTCTTTCAACCATTGTCTCTCTCCTTTTCAGTATCTCTTTTAGCCCCTGACATATAGAGACCTAGTTCCTGAACAGTAGTTTCTTTAGGGTCTAATTCTCCTACTATTTCTCCTTCGTATAATACTAATATCCTATCGCTTACATTCATTACCTCATCTAATTCTAAAGATATTAATAGTACAGCTTTCCCGGCATCTCTTCTTTCAACAAGCTGTTCATGTATATATTCTATAGCTCCTACATCAAGACCTCTTGTAGGTTGAACTGCAACTAAAAGTTCATGTTTTTTATCAATTTCCCTAGCTATTATTGCCTTTTGCTGATTTCCTCCCGACATACTTCTAGCTAATGTTAAAGGACCTCTACCGCTTCTCACATCAAATTTTTCTATTAATTCTTTTGCATAATTTCTTACTTCATCAAATTTAATAAACCCTTTATTTTGAAATTTAGGTTCCCAGTATCTCTGTAGTACCATATTCTGCTCTAAAGTATAATCTAAGACAAGTCCGTATTTGTGTCTATCTTCCGGAATATGACTCATTCCAACTACAGATCGATGCCTTATTGATGATTTAGTTATGTCTTCTCCACATAGAGTTATTTTTCCAGATGATATTTTTTCCAAGCCAGTTAGTCCATGTACGAATTCTGTCTGTCCGTTGCCATCTATCCCTGCAAGACAAACAATTTCCCCAGCTCTCACATCTAAAGAGATATTTCTTATTGCATTATTCTGGTGAACCTTAGATGGCACTACCATATTTTCTATGGATAAAACTATATCTTTAGGTTGACTCTTTTCTTTTTCAACACTAAAGTTTATATCTCTACCAACCATCATCTTGGATAGTTCTTCTTTTGAAGATTGAGCTACTTCTACAGTACCTATACCTTTTCCTTTTCTAAGTACCGTGCATCTGTCGGCAACTTCCATAATTTCATTTAATTTATGAGTTATGAATAATATTGACTTGCCTTCTTCTGCCATATCTTTCATGATTTGAAGCAGCTCTTTTATTTCCTGAGGTGTTAAAACAGCTGTAGGTTCGTCAAAGATAAGTATATCATTATCTCTGTAAAGCATTTTAAGTATTTCTACCCTCTGCTGCATACCTACTGAAATATCCTCGATTAAAGCATCTGGATTTACACTGAGTCCGTACTTTTCACTTAATTCAACAACCTTTTTTCTAGCTTCTTCAATTTCTAAGAATCCCATGTTATTTGGTTCGACACCAAGAATAATATTTTCAAGAACCGTAAAGATTTCAACAAGTTTAAAGTGCTGATGCACCATTCCTATACCTAATTCATTAGCATCGTTAGGATTGTTTATCTTGACTTCTTGTCCATTCTTTTTAATTTTTCCTTTTTCTGCTTGATATAAACCAAATAAAACGCTCATCAACGTAGATTTCCCCGCGCCATTTTCTCCAAGAAGGGCGTGTATCTCCCCGGTTTTTAATCTTAAAGTAATGTCATCATTAGCTTTAATTCCTGGAAATTCTTTAGTTATATTAAGCATTTCAATAATATAATTTTCCACATTTACCTCTTCTATCTTTATTTTTTTAATATTATCTTTATTATATATTAAAATTAATTTTTTTAAAATAAAAAAATGGGAGAAAACTCACGCCTTCCCCCATCTTGACTTCAATCCATAAGGCTAGGCCAATATGGTAATTTCACTATCTAGTTGTAACTGATAGTTTTTGAAGATCTAGCTGTTGTGTTAACTCTTCTGCTGTTGCATAACCAGTTTCTGCTTCAACTTCTATAGTCCTTGTAATATCTAAATTACCATCAGCTAATTCAGCAAATATAGCATCGTATTCTTCTTTTGTGAAGTTTTCAAATCTATCAAAAGCATTTCCGCCTTCTTCACCTATAACTTCTGTAGGAAGTCCTACACCATCATTAGCTGCATTAAAGTAAGTAGTTTTTCCTGCATACTGATCAAAATTGTCGTTATATAT
>JAWSUU010000165.1:0-5522 GCA_033549325.1 Bacillota bacterium
CTCCCAAATATAGGAGAAACAAGGACATACCCTGAAATCCGCATAGCAATAATGATAAAAACATCTAAATTATTGTAAAGAGAAAACAACTCTATCATAAGAACCTCTATTCTAAGGATCAATTTTAAGTAAGTATATCAATTTAAAATAATTTATGTCAAGATTTAATAAATCTATATCGGTAGAATATAAAAAAACTTTAGAAAAAAATTTAAAAATCATTGACATAAATAAAAGTGGATGTTATTATTTAACTACATTTTGATTTTAAATGCACCAAATATACATTTAAGTGTAAAAAATAACATTTTAAAAAACATAAAATTTTATAATAAATAGGAATTATTAAACGAAAAGGTAAACTTACTGAAAAGTAAGGACACAAAGTCATAGGACCTAATCACGCGAGTGAACGGTAGCCGGACCATCGAATTTTTTAGTTAAACTAAATTTCGACTCCTTTTCTAGGAGTCTTTTTATTTTAGGAGGGATTATATGATCAACAGTACATCTGATACTTTAAGTTTTTTTCAAAAAACATTAGAAGGTCTATGGACTAGAAACGAAGTGATATCAAATAACATTGCTAATTCAGAATCTGAAGGATACCTGGCAAAGGACATTAACTTTGAAAAAGTCATAAATGAGTATATTTCAGCCTCTAAGTCGGATTACAAAAGTGAAGTAAATCCTGAAGACATAAAATACAGAATACAGCACCAGAGAGGACTAGATGTAAAATCTAATGGAAATAACGTTGACATGGAAAAAGAAATGGTGTCCCTAGCAGAAAATCAAATGAAATATGATTTAGTATCTAAAGCATTGAAATTTCAACTTAATCTAATAAACACTGTATTAAGTGAATCGAAAGGGTGATATAGATGAATTTTATTAAAGCGTTAGATATAAGTTCAAATGGACTATATGCACAAAAAAAGAAAATGGAAGTTATATCTCAAAACATTGCTAATGCAGACACTTTAGTAACTGAAAATGGTGAACCTTATAGAAAAAAAAGAGCTGTAATTACCGAAAATGATATGACGAATCAATTCAATAAAGTTTTAGATAATTTCAGCCAACCCTTAAAGGGTGAGGGAGTAAAAGTTGATATTACAACTCCATTAGAAGATCCCTTTAAGCTCTTATACGACCCGAATCATCCTTTAGCAAATGAAAATGGATATGTTAGAATGCCAAATGTTGATACTACAGAAGAAATGATTGAAATGATGTCTGCTACCAGAGCCTACGAAGCAAATGCAACAGTAATGGATGCGACTAAATCCATGTTTCAAAAGGCAATGGAAATAATGAAATAGGGGAGGAATATAAATGGCTATTAATCCTATAAATGCTGTATCTCCAAGAAGTGCAGCTCAAATCCAAAACACAACAAATCCAAAAACTAACAAAGTAGAAAATTCAAATAACAAAAAAAGTTCTTTTCATGAAATACTGCAAAATTCTATTTCAAATATAGACAGCAACATTACAACTACCCAGGAAAGTATTGAAAATATTATAAGTGGAAAAAGTGATGATTTTCACGATTATATAGTTAAATCAGAAAAAACTGCAGTAAATCTTCAAATGACTCTGCAGGTTAGAAATAAAATTGTAGATGCGTACAATGAAATTATGAGAATGCAAGTATAAAAACGGAGTGTAGAAAATGCCTGAAAAATTAAACAACCTGAAAGACAAAGCTTTAGGCTTTTGGCAGGGAGTAGAAATCAAAAAGAAAAAGAGAATATTACTACTTTTGATACTTCTTGCAATATCTTTGTCCTTTACCGGTTACTTTTTAGGAAGAACTGAATACACAGTACTTTATTCAGATTTAAGCACTCAAGAAGCTGGAGAAATTAAATCCTTATTAGATGAAATGGGAGTTAAATCTAGAGTGGAAAACAGCTCAACTATATTGGTAGACCAAAGAAATGAAGAAGATATTAGGATGCAGCTGTCATTAGAAGGATACCCAAAATCAGGAATAAATTACGATCTATATATGGAAAGCATAAACTTTACTACTTCCAGTCAGGATAAAAAAGTTATGCTTCTTTATCAATTACAGGATAGATTAAGCAATACTATATCAAGCTTACAAGGCATACAAAATGCAATAGTAACAATAAGCATGAAAGACGATACAGTTTTTAAATTTAATGCTGAAGAAAATCCTGTTAGTGCAAATGTGGTACTTGAATTAGACAACAATTTTAAACCTGATGTAGAAAAAACTGAAGCTATAAAAAGGCTTATGGTTACAAGTATCAACGGCTTATCTGAAGAAAATGTAGCAATAATAGATTCTAACTTAAATAACTTACTACCTTCCTCGGGAAGCAGTGGAAATAATTACTCCGATGCAAGCAATTTACTAAACATGGAAATTCAAGTTGAAAATAGTATAGCCGAAAAGGTTCTTTTCTTATTTGAACCGGTATTTGGAAAAGAAAATATAAACGTTGCTGTAAATGCAAAAGTAAATCTAGATAAAACCTTTACTGAAGTTATTGAATACTCTCCCGTAGTAGATGATGAAGGAATACCCTTTATAATAGACGAACTTACAGAAAAAATTTCAGATACTTCCCAAAACACAGGAGATGCAGCCGACAACTATATGATAGATAGCGAAAGTCTAAGTGATAGGATGCAAACAGTCGTAAATTATAGAGTAAATGAACTGAAGCAAACTATAGATGAGGCCCAGGGGGGCATAGATGATATAAGCGTTTCAGTTTTAATCAACGATACAGCATCATCAGATGAAAGTGTATTGGAGAACGTAAAACAAATAGCAGCTGCAGCAGTAGGTATAGAGCTTGACAAAATCACAGTAGGATATATGAACTTTGCAGCAAGTGAAGCTCAAAGAGCCGAATTACAAGCAGCCTTAACCCAAGAGGATGGCTTCCAACTTCCCGTAGGAGAGCAAACCCTGATTGTAATAGTAGGACTCATTTTAACCTTCGTGTTGGCATTAATGATACTAAGACAATTTAGAATGAAACCCCAGGTGGCAACAGGCCCCCAAGTTGGAGAGGAATCTGAAGTAAAACCATCAACCACGGATGGAGAACTTGAAAAATTGAAATCCAAACAAGAAGCTGTAATGGAAAAATTAAACAAAAGCAAAGAAGAAGAAAAAGTAATAAAAGAAATCGAAACTATAATTGAAGCAAATCCGGATAGTATAGCTAACATCATAAGTTCTTGGCTAAGAGAAGAAAATTAAAGGAGGAAAAAATGGATATTAGTTTATCAGGACAAGAAAAAGCTGCAGCATTATTATTATCTATAGACAAAAGATCAGCTGCAACTGTATTAAAAAAGCTAAATGATACAGATGTAGAGAAGATCACTTATCAGATAGCGAATTTTAAATCCATACCCTCTGACGCTAGAAATGAAGTATTGAATGAATTCTACGAAATGTGCCTTGCAGAAGGATATATTGCTGGAGGAGGAATACAATATGCCAAGGACGTACTTACAGAAGCATTAGGAGCTCAAAGAAGCATTCAAATAATAAATAAAATGTCCAAGCTTAATTATAAAAAACCCTTTAAATTTTTAGAACAGGTTGATGCATCAGAATTAGTTAATCTTATAAAAGTAGAGAGAAACCAGACCATAGCACTTATTATATCTTATATGGAATCGGAACAGGCATCAAAAATTTTAAGTGGATTAGAAGAAGAAAGACAAACAGAAATTGTAAAAAGAATAGCCAAAATGAGCAAGATTTCACCAGAAATAATCAACCAAATAGAAGAAAAAATAAAATCAAGACTGACAGACGTAGTAGGAGCTGAAACTAGAAGAGATGAAGAAGCAGGGATAAATATAGTTGCAGATATACTATCTTCCATTGATAGAAAATCAGAGGTACGAATATTCGAAGAAATTGAGAAGTACAATCCTGAAATGGCTGAAGAAATCAAGAAAAAGATGTTCGTATTTGAAGATGTTACAGATATTGATAACAAAACCTTACAAAAAATTGTTGCGAAATTATCAAACAAAGATGTTGCCCTTGCTCTTAAATCTACAGCAGAATCTGTTAAAAGACATTTTCTTTCAAATATGTCCAAAAGAGCAAAAGAAATTGTACAGCAGGAAATGGATATGCTTGGTAAGGTAAGATTAAGCGAAGTCCTTGAAGCACAGCAGAGAATAGTGGCAGTAATTTTAGAAATGGAAGCAAAAGAAGAAATTATAATCTCTAAAAAAGACAATGATATGTTGGTAGAATAAAAGGATAGTGAATATGAAAAAGAAAGATAAAACTAAAGACAAAAACAAAAAGAAAGTTGAAACCATAGATAAAATCATATTTGCTGGATTTGCCTTAATCATTACGGTATTCATACTTATTGCATTATTTGCCATGAATGTATTGAATCTTAAGACTGCAGTGGTAGAAAGAGTTACTAAGGAGCTTATTGAAAATCAAGAAAATGCAGCAGAGAGATATGTTGGAGAAGACATGATCAGACAGTACGAAGAAATGATTGGAAGAGAATTTTTAAGAATCAATAAAGAAAAGGAAAATCTTAGCACAAAAGAAGAAACCCTTAATCAAAGGGAAGCAGCTTTAACTACGGAAGAAGAAATTATTGGGCAAAACAAGGTTAAAATCGAAAAGCTTTTAACCAATATAAATGGAGAATATCAAGATATAGAAGAGTTAAGTAAAGTTGTGGGAAATATGTCTCCGGAAAATGCTGCAAAAATGTTAACAGAAATAGAAGACTTAAAACTAGTAAGAAATGTAATATTTAATATTAAAGATAAGGAAGCGGCTTCAATATTAGAAAATATGGCTCCAGGCCTAGCAGCTAAAATAATTTTAGAGAGATTCAACAGCAGAGATGAACTGGAAGATTTATTAGAAGTAACAGAAGAGGTTAGTGAAGCAACCGAAGAAAGTGATACTGAATTAACAGAAGAAACTCAAGAAACCCAGGAAGGAGGAGAGGTTATATCCGGTGGAGGATCTTCATAATAAAAAATAAAATTACATAAAGGAGGTGAGACAATGATAAAAAGAGCAGTGGTTAATTTAAAATCAGACAGTTTAGATATGTCAAACCTTAACAAAACAAAGAACAAAGGAAAAAAACTTGATTCAAAAGACTCCTTCCAAAATGCATTAGAAAAAGAAGACAAAAATCTTGAAGCGAAACAGGAAGATCCTAACAAAAAATTAGAAAAAAAGGAAAAGAAAGAGTCTGAAAAATCCGTAAAAGAAGAAAAAACAGAAAGTCAGGAAGACAAAAAGGAAAAAAAGGCAGATGTAGTAGAAATAGTAAGCTTTTTAAACATCAAAAATTTACCTAAAGAATCCAAGAAAACTGATTTATCAGAAAAAAATCTTCAGGAAATCCGAATTCAAGGAAATACTGAAAAAATAGAAAACACTCAATATATTAAAGCAGATCAGGAAGAATTGAAGATACAGGTAAATACAGAAGAAGATTTAAAAGAAGGAAAAGAAGAAGCTC
>JAWSUU010000166.1:0-5379 GCA_033549325.1 Bacillota bacterium
ATTGTATTTGAAGAGGCGTTGAAAGACAAATCATCAAATTTAGATGGAGTATTAAAATCAGAAAATATAAAAGTAAAAATTCAAGAATTATTAAATTTAAAATAAATTTAAGAGTTATTAAATAAATATAAGGAGGATAATGATGTATAAAGTAATTGTTGATAATAAATTAACTATTTGGAATAAGGAAGTAATAGAGTTGGAGTTAGAAGAGGCGGTAGAAGAGCCATAATAACCGTCCAAATATTAGGAGGATAAAATGTTAGATAACAGTTTAATATACGAAAAAAGTTTAAATAAAAATAATAAAAGTGAATTAGATCACTATTTAAAAGCAGAAAATATAAAACATTCTTTAAAGGAACTAATAAATTTCAGTAAAGAAAAGCACTATATAAAATATACTATAAAAATAATTGAAACACCTGACTATGAAGAAATAAGAAATCTGAGAAAAACTAGAGGAATAATAAGTATAAGATTATCAGGTAAGACTATAAAGGCTGAGATATGTAATACAAAAGAATGTAAAGAAATATTAATAGGTAATTTAGCAAAGTTTGATATATTAAAATTGAAAGCTGAAGCTATTTAAAATTCAGAAACCCTCTTAGGAGGGTTTTTGTTATATAACTTATGTAAATGTGGTAAAATATAACTGACAAATTAAATTCAGGAGGACGAAATGATAAATAACGAAAGATTAATTGAAAGATTCATGAGGTATGTAAAAGTAGACAGCGAAACTGGAAATGAAAAAGAGTTTAGCGAACTAATTGTAAAAGAACTTGAAGATTTAGGATTGGAAGTAAAAAGAGACAATGCTGGGGAAAAAATAGGTTCAAACACAAACAACATTTACTGCCTAGTAAAAGGAGAAGGAGATGAATCAAGGATATACAGTTCTCATATGGATACAGTAAAACCTGGAATAAACATAAATCCTGTAATTGAAGATGGGTATATAAAAAGTTCCGGGGATACAATATTAGGAGGAGATGATAAGGCGGGTATTTCAGTAGTGATGGAAGCTTTAACAACTATTATAGAAAATAATACAAAGCATAACACTATAGAGATAATCTTTACTATCAGTGAAGAAGGAGGACTTAATGGATCTAAAAATTTAGATTATTCTATGATTAACTCCAAGAAAGGATATATTTTTGATAGCGGTGGAGAAGTTGGTACTATTATTAATCAGGCACCATCTCAGAAAAAACTCAGAATTGAAATTATAGGGGAACCTGCTCATGCCGGGGGATCACCAGAAAAAGGTATCAGTGCAATAAATGTTGGAGCAGAGGCAATAAGTAAAATGAACTTATTGAGAATAGATGAAGAAACAACTGCGAATATTGGTACATTTAAAGCAGAGGGAGCGACTAATATTGTTAATCCTAAAGCTTTTATTGAAGCTGAAGTGAGAAGCTTGTCTGAAGAAAAACTGAAAAAACAGACAGATCATATGATTGAGGTTTTAGAAAGTACTGCAAAAAAATATGATGCTAAGGTAAAAATAGATGTAGACCACCTGTATTCTGCATATAAATATTTTAATGATGATTCTTTAATAAAAGAAGTTGAAAAAGCAATGAAAAAATTAGATATAGATGCAAAGAAAAAAAGTTCCGGTGGAGGAAGTGATGCTAATATTTTCTATCAAAACGGAATTAAAACCATTAACTTAGGTATTGGAGGATTTCATGCACACACTCTAAAGGAAAATTTAAAAATAGAAGATTTTCAAAAATTAGCAAAAATAACCTATTTGTTAATGACCCAGTAAAATATTAAGAAAAATTAATAAATTACTTTTTCTAATTTAATTCTTTAAGGGTATCTATATATAACAGGAGGATTATTATGGGAAGAGAAAATATTACTTTTGGTGGACAAGAGGTAACTTTAATAGGAACTGAAATAAAAATTGGAGAAAGAGCACCTAATTTTAGAGGTATTAAACAAAATCTTGAAGATTATAATTTTTATGAAGAAACTGATAATAGAATTAAATTAATAAGTGTAGCACCTTCATTAGATACAAAGGTTTGTTCCTATCAAGCGATAGAATTTAATCGAATAGCATCAGAGTTGAATAAAGACGTTATTATAATTAATATAACTGTAGACCTGCCCTATGCACAGCAGAAATTTTGCAGTAGCAATGCAGTAGATAAAATTCAAGTTGTTTCTGATCATAAGTATTTGGATTTTGGTGGTAAATACGGATTTGTGATTAAAGAAATGAGACTTTTATCAAGAGGAGTTGTATTGATAGAGAGAGATAACACTGTAAAATATGTTGAATATGTTAATGAAATTACAGAAAGTGTTGATTTTGATAAAGTAAAAGAAGAAATAAGTAAATTAAAATAAAATTAGGGATTTACCCTAATTTTATTTTTGAATAAACGACCTATAAAAATCGAAGAAAAAATTGCAAGGGGGAATAGACATTAAAGTTATATTATTAATTTTTAGTTACTCTTAATAAAGGACAATATAATTATAAATATTGCAAAAATATATAATTATGTCATAAAAACTCCTTATAGAACGTATTACAATAAACATTTTAAACTAATTAATTAAAAAATACATAGCATATGTTATAAAAATCAATTAAATGAGAGGTGAAATCATGAAAAAAATTGGTGCTTTTTTCGATATAGATGGAACATTATATAGAGAAGGAATGATTACAGCAATTTTCAAAAAATTTATAAACTCAGACATTATAGGAGCTGACAGATGGTTTAATGAAGTAAAAGAAAAGTATGATAGATGGGATAAAAGAATAGGTAATTATGATGATTATCTTCTGAAAATGGCAGAAATATATGTTGAAGAAATAAAAGGAATTCACAGACACCAGGTAGAATTTATTGCAAGAAAAGTAATAGAAGAAAACGGGGATAGAGTATATACTTTTACAAGAGATAGAATTAAATGGCATAAAGATATGGGTCATATACTTATAACTATATCCGGTTCACCAATGGAGCTCGTAAATGAAATGGCTGAAAAACATGGATTTTACGATTGGATAGGTACAAAGTACTATACAAATGAAGAGGGATTTTTTACTGGAGAAATAACTCCAATGTGGGATAGTGAAAACAAATCCAAAGCTGTGGATAATTTTGTTAATAAATACAATATTGACTTAAGCAATTCATATGCCTACGGGGATACTGCTGGAGATTACTCTATGCTTTCAATGGTAGGGAATCCTACAGCTGTTAATCCAACAAAAGAACTTTTAAAAGAATTATCAAAAGATGTCAATATATTAAAAAAGTCAAAAGTTGCAATTGAAAGAAAAGACATGGTTTATGAGTTTGATTTGGATTATATAATGAAATAAAAAACAAAGAAAAACTAAATCTTAATAAATTATTGAAAAATATCTAAAATAGATGTAAAATATTAAGTAAGTGTAAAAAGTATAATTCATGGGGGAATTATATCATAAAGGCTCAATACTTTAGAAAAATCGGACAGAAGTATTGAGTTTTTTTAAAAATTCTTTTATAGAAGGGTGGAAATTATGAAACTAAAAGTATTAGTAGACAACAATACAATCACCGACAGATATTTTTACGGAGAACCAGGAGTATCTTATTTAATAGAAGATGAAGGTAAGAAAATTCTATTTGATTTAGGATATTCAGATATTTTTATTAAAAATGCAAAAAGATTAGGAGAAGATTTACAGGATTTAGATTTTGTCGTTGTATCCCACGGTCATCTTGATCATACCTGGGGATTAAAGCATTTGATAGCAAAATTTAATGAATGGGAAACTGAAAAAATTAATTTTAAAAAACCAACGTTAGTTGCCCATCCTTTAGCATTCAATTATAAAGAGCAAAAGGGAAGATGCATTGGCTCTCTTATTGGTAAGGAAGTATTGGAGAAGTTTTTTGAAATGAAGCTTACAAAAGAACCCCTTTGGTTAACAGATAACTTAGTATTTTTAGGAGAAATAGAAAGAACTAATTCTTTTGAAAATATTGATTCTCTAGGGGATATATTTATAGATAGTAGAATGAGAGATGATTATCTTTTAGATGATTCAGCTTTAGCTTATAAAAATGATAAGGGAACCTTTGTTATTACAGGATGTTCTCATGCTGGTATATGCAATATCATAGAATATTCTAAAAAAATAACTGAAAAGGAAAATATTTTAGATGTAATCGGAGGATTCCATTTACTTAATCCAAGTGAAAATATAATTACTGAAACATTAGATTATTTTAAAGAGCTTAAGATTAAAAAGGCTCACCCGTGTCACTGTGTTGACTTAAAATCAAAGATAGAAATATCTAAAGTTGTTGATATAGAGGAAGTAGGATCTGGGTTAGTAATAGAAGCATAAGAAGTTTTAATTAATATTTATTGACAAGGAGTGTTATTTGAACATATACTATATAAAGTAATATTTGATTGACATATTGGAGAAAGGAGATTCAAATGGAAGAAAAAGTAAAAAAATCCCTTGAAAAAGTTAGACCTATACTTCAAAGAGACGGTGGAGACGTAGAATTTGTAAGCGTTGATGATGGAGTGGTAAAGGTAAAAATGAGAGGTGCATGTGGTACCTGTCCTGGAGCTTTAATGACTATAAAGATGGTCATAGAACAAACATTAAAGGAAGATGTTCCAGAAGTTAAAGAAGTGGTAGGAGTATAATAATACTGGCTCTTTGTCAAATGTTGGGGTAACCCATAAAAAAGAGTAATGAATCTGGATTGAAGCGTAAAAAACTTCAGTCCAGATTTTTAATTAACCTAAAAATATAATTACCCACAAATAGTATTAAATAAATCCCACATAAACTCAATGATAAAGAAATTAATTCATCATATGAAGAATTCTGTTTCTAAATCTTTCGAAATTTTTAACACCATAAGCATTTCTCTTTAAAACCTTAATCTTGTTGTTAACTCCTTCAGTATAGCCGTTTGTATAAGGACAAGTAAAAGAATTTAAAATGTACTTTTCCCAGTTGCTAATAGTGTCAACACATCTGTCAAACTCTTTAAGATTACAGCTGCCAGCAAACATATACCAGGCTTGTAGATTCTTTTTAGCTTCATAAAGGTCTTTACTATCTACAAAATCATAAAATTTTTCTTTAAGTAAATAAGCTTCTTGAAGCCTTCTAGAAGTTAAAAGCATAACATCAACTTTATCTAGTTCATCACCCTTTAATTTTTTCATTCTCTTTAAAAGTAAGAACCTGCTTCTTTTAAAATACTTCCTTCTGCTATCCATAAATTTCTTTTGTTCTTCTTTTCTCACTCTGTCAAAAGCCCATATAACCTGCCGGATAAAATGATACTTATCAATTACAATAGTAGCATCCTT
>JAWSUU010000167.1:0-5337 GCA_033549325.1 Bacillota bacterium
AGACTGCTCCACACCTGCCTTTATCTCTCGTATCAATTCTTTGTCAAAAAGCTAAAGCGACAACCGACACGGAGTTCTTTAGGGCGACGAAGTACGGACTACGAGGCGATATTTCAAGAAACTTATAGGCAGGTGATGGCCGGCGAAGCGGATCATTTGGACGATTTGACCTATGATCCCGTAATTCTGTAAGTAAACATACTGGCAAAATGTGGATGAGGACTACCCTTTACCGGCTCTAGTCCTTTTAGCCACAGGCGAGAAATGCCTTTTACATATATTTCTATAATTAGTGTAAACTTACATATGCTCGTTGTGGGGAAGGCGCTTTCATTTTTCAAAAAAATTTAATGCAACTCTAGTGAGAGTATATATATTTTTCATCAGCAATGTAACCTAATAACTCTACTTTATTATGCTCCAATAATGCAACAATACAAGCAAATGCATTAAAAGAATAGTCTGGATCTAATACAATTGATGCAATAGTGTCAATATCCCCAATACTAGCTCTCCTCAATGGAACAACATGACTATGCCACTCCCCTACATAGTCAATACCATGTTTATAGTAATTCTCATATAATACTCTTGTGCAATATATCGTATCTCTCTCAAATTTAGTAGATGAATGATAAGCGTTGGGGCCAGGCAAAGAAGCGCTAATAACTTCAACAAGAAGGTCTTTTTTGTCATATCCCATTAATATCCCTCCCGTCTCAACAAAGGGAGATTTAAGCGTAGTTTCTTTAATAAATTCTACAACTGACCTTTTCATAATAATTCTTGGTTTAGGTATTGTAAAACGTTTATTCAGCAATTTTTTGCATAATTTCACTATATTTCTCCTCAATATCTATACCATTTAGTTCTTCAGGTAGATCGCCACAAATAGGACACGATGGATGAATTTTAAGGTTACTATAATTCATTGAAAATGGATTATTAAACTTAAAAGGTGGCGGATAACTATTATTTTTAACTGACCCCCAGGTTAAGTAGCTATAATCAATTTCACCAAAATTTATTGAATAACCTTGCGTAAGAGTCATTAAACCTATTCTTGCAGCAATAGCACCTAGAATTACTACATCAGTCCTTGCTCCACGACTTTCATTTGCTTTATCTTGTGACTGGGGACCATATGGTATAACATCTGGGTCATCTGAACCTTTAACCATTGCACCCAAGTCAGATAAATATATTCTTGAGCACTCATAGCACGCAGTTTTTTCTGGTACTACTCTTATAATTTCACCAATCCTTGCATTATCAAAGGCACAAACTAATATCAAATTTTTATTTAATGTATTACAAACATAGTTTGTTAATGATCTAGAATCAGGAGTATCCGTAGCACAAATAACAAGATCGGTGTCCTTTATAAATTCTCTAAATTCGTAAGGATTATATATAACATCTTTAGAAAATTTATATACTTTTACCGGAAAAGAACTATCTTGTATTTTTGATTTTACAGCATCTACTTTTTTTCTTCCTATATCTCTTTTATCACAAATATGTCTAAAAATATTTACTAATTCAAGTCTATCTTTATCAACTAGGTATAATTCACCTATCCCTGCTGCAGCTAATTCTAATGCTATAATTGACCCTCCACTACCTAATCCAACAATAGCAACCTTTTTTTCTTTAAGTTCTTCTAAGGGGACTAATCCATCAATTCTTTTATAGGGATTAGTTTTTTCATCCAGTTTTTGAAGATCACAAATAACTACAAGGTTTTTTATAAATCTCACAAATGCTACAAGTTTACTTCCTTCTTCTTTACTAACTAACAAAACATGATCATTATCTTTATCAATTAAAGTATTTATGGCACTAGGTAAATAACTTTCTAATTCGGATTGATTTATTATTACATCTTTAATTATTTTTGAAATTATTTTTGTGTCTACTTTGCACCATATTAGGATTTTTTCTTTATAATTATTCCAAAAGTGTCGATGATCGAAAATAATTTCTGATGAAGCTATTGATAGTACTGGTTTGTCTTCTCCTACTTCAACAGACCAAACTCCGAATACTCCATCAAAACCAAACCCATTAATATACTCATATTCAAGGCTTGAACCTTTAATATCGTTAATTAATTTTTTTCCGATTAATAAGCATGACATAATGGACACTTATTTACTCCTTTTTCGAGAAATTTATTTCGGCCTTACCTATATCTGGCATTTTTTCTACCATTTTACTCTTATATGCTAGAAAATTAAAATACCAAATTCTTATCTTATCAATAACATCAGCCGCTGTATATGTTATTTCCCAAGATTTTGGTCTTATATAACATAAATAACCTTCTTTCCATCTATGCCAGTCATGCCCCCATAAATCATCAGGAAATTCCGGCTCTATTGGTTGTACTTTTAATGGTGCAGCTGGGTAACTATCAGGATAGATCAATCTAATTTTAAGAGGAGGCTCAGTAAGTCCTTCTGGTATGTCATTAACTTTACCTTCCCAAGCAATATTTTTGTCTATTTTTATTAATTTAAAATCAGGATACGACTTCGTAACCCTCAAGTACTCCAAAACTATTCTAGATTTATCTAACTGATACCATTCCATTATTTTCCACCAAAAAATGGTTTATCTTTTAATGGTCTAGGTCCAGTACTTCCACTTTTACCAGTGCTAATAGCACCTGTACTAGACATAAATATTGGCTTTATTGCAGGCAGTTTTTTACTTTTCATGGCTTGCTCAATATTTCTTGCTTCTTTTGCGGTATTATACTTCTCCCATTTAAATAAATAACGATTATACTCATATGTCTCTTTATTTTTTTGGAATGAGTAAGTTTCATAGTCATCTTTAAATTCATCAGGAATCCATTCCGCTAAATTTTGACCTACTACTATTTCCCATGATTTTGCCTGACCCGAACTTTTACCTGATATAAAGTTAACTTCAGAAATAGGTTTTACTTGGTTACTATTATTCAATCCCAACCTAGTCCATAAAACGTTACCAAATTCCAGTCCCATTCCAACTTTTACACTCTCATCACCATTTCCATTCAACTCTGCATTTACAGGCCCCTTAATCTCCTTAATCATATGTGCTGCAGCATTTAATGCGTTAAAGGCATCATCTTCTGCTGTCTGCCTACCACCAAAATAAGCCATAATTCCATCGCCTGTAAACTCAGCAATATAACCACCAAAGTTTCTTACACTTAGTATCGAAGCTACTGTTATAGATTGCAATATTCTAATTAATTCTTCATTATCTAATGCAATAGAAAGCTTTGTAAATCCACGGATATCCATAAACAAAACAACTAGATTACCGGGTACTACTTCAAAAAGTTCAATATCTTCATATTCTGGGTGTCCTAAACCTCCAGTTAATGACTTGTGTATTGCTTGTTTTTCCGCAAATTCAACTATATCCCGGTGTTCATACCCATTATATGCCGATTTAAAAAGTTCACTAAATGATTTACCTTTCATCATATACCTCCCAATATTATCCTTCATTTGCTTCTTATTATAACATAAATAAATGTTGTTAATTAGATTGCGGTCAAAATTCTACCATATTTCAAGTAAAGAAGGGACATCCGCAAGCCTTGACATGGAGCCTCTGGGCGTGTGCTTTCACGGCAGGCAGCCCGGCAGCCCCTTCGCTTCGCTCCGGTGGTCTGCCGTGGCTGCTCAGCCTAGCACACTAGCCCTTCTCCATTTCAAGGCACGCCGGCTTTGCCGGTTGCTCCTGTCCTTTGTTTTCGTTCTCCAGAGCTTTAACCCTTCTTTGAAGCTCAAGAACTATGGCCCAGACGCGTTTTCTTTCATGCTCCCAAGTCATACCATTAGCTCCTTTCTGTTTGCACGTTTTACCGTTCCCTGGGCCACCTAAAGGTATGCCCAGGGACCGATGTAACCCGCTCAACCAATCCAAACAACCTGGTTATCATCATAACTAAGCACTTTTTTGTCTTTCATTTTTTCTCCATAATTCTGCTTGCAAAACATCAACATTTCATCTTTTGAACTAAAGTAGCAATCTTCATAACTTACACTTAATCCTTGTGATGATAGGTAAGCGTGGCGGCCTTTCAATCTTTCATCCTCCATATGCTTTGAAATGTATTTGCAAATATAATTGATAACTTGCTGCTGACTGCCTGTTCTTCTTTCGATCCAAACGTGGCCATTACCCCAAATTTTTTTAAGATACTCTTGATTAATAAAAGTGTTTACTGCCATATGATAATGGACTGCTCCACGCTTTTGAAACTCCCTGACAGCAACATATTTAAGCTCTGGAAATCTTCTTCTAATTCTTTTCATAAATTTGCGAAACTCCGCGTCTGCTTGTCCTACATCTTGAATGTTCTCTGCAAAAGTCAATGTTATGAATCGGTCCAGCTTGAAGCACTTAATTATTCTCCGTAATTTTGACCTTGCTTTTTGTAATGTTCTCTGCCGATTCATTTCATAGTTCGGAGACTGACCAGGTGGGGAAATGTTGCTCCTGTTTTCCTTACTTGCACCACCCCAGCCTGGCATATAGTGCACAACTTCAAAATCTCCATTTAAGTCATATATTCTCGTGTTTTTAAAAATCTTTTGTTCCAAATGACATCTACTCCTTGTGCAGTTTATTACTGCACACAGCAGAGCGGTCCAGGAGTGTCACCGATATGCGACAAGAGAAAAAGGACACGCGGCGGCTTTCGCTCCAACATGTCCTTTAGACAACCCAAATAATCCTCTTTTTCAAATTGTCTTCTCACCTCCTGATCATTTGAATGATTTTATGTTTTGCAGGTAGGATTTTCTTGTTTTTCTTTTTTATAGAGAGACGGTTTAAAAATGTGTATTGGGTACACATTGTCGCCGCCCAAAAAAGTTTATTCTTTTTTGAGTAAAACTCTTGTGACTATCCCGGCCATTAACTGGTAACGAGTTTCCTCTAATGTTTTTAATAACTGTGAGGTTTCTTTTTCTTTCGTTACCAGGGTTAACTCCGTCTGCCGTGGCAGCTCGTTAACCGAGGCCGTCAAACATTGCACCTCCTTTGTATGTTTATCCTGAATTCCCGCGATTTTATACCTATGCCGGTGGCTCCACTCCGAGCAGCCGGTAGAGCTCGAGCTGCTTTTTCGTCATCTCACCGAGATGGCTCTGCTTGCCGGGCTGCTCGAAACGCTCGATGATGTCGAGCTCGTCGAGCAGCTCCTGCAGGGTGTAGTCGCGGTAGAGGCCTTTATCGCGCATGGCCATGTCGATATAGGCTAAATAAATTAAGGCCACGAACTGCACGAAGAGCTTGCCGTCTAAGTTCTCCTCTGAAGAAACGGCG
>JAWSUU010000168.1:0-5316 GCA_033549325.1 Bacillota bacterium
TCCTTTGTAGTTAAGGTAACATTATCTGTCCCTACTGAATCAACAACTCCACTACACAATGCCTCCCATAATTCTTTTTGGTCTTCTGCTCCTCTAAAGGGTGGTTCCATTTTTATTAAGCTATTATCAATAGAGTATTTATTAACAGACAAATAAGGTGATGTCGTTTCAACATTAACAAATTTATTACTCTTTTTGATTTGTTCAAGTCTTTTTATAGCATCTTTCGAAGATATATGAACAATGTATATCGGCATTTCAAATTTTTCAGCAAAAAATGCTACTCTCATAACTGCTTCTTCTTCTGCCATTGGTGGATGTGTATCAGTCCAATCTACTATATCGGCAGCATCACCTTTTTCTTTTTTTATCCTTTCAATGTTTCGTTGAACAATGTCATTGTTTTCAGTATGTATACAAAGAGTTATTTTATCATTCATGCTTCTAAGTTTTTTTAGTTCTTTAAATACATCTAATATGAATCCATCATCAACTTCTGGTATCATGCCGGGTATACCATTCATATAAACCTTAAAGGATGTAATACCCAAGTGCTCTACATAATCCTTAAGTTCATTTAACTGAGTCTCACAGTCAATTACTAAATGGGGTATTATATCTATACTGGACTTTTCATTAACAGCATATTCTATTTCAGGAAATCTTTTCAGATGGGAATTCCCATCTGAACCTATAAAGAATCCTGAGGTAGTAATCCCACCCAATAAGGCTGATGATGTTTCCGTTTCTAAATCTAAGTCTAATGAATTGTATATTCCATAGTGTACATGAGGATCTACTATACCAGGTGTCACATACTTTCCTTCTGCGTCAATAACTTCTTTAGCAGATATAGTTTCATCATTACCTAATAAAACAATCTTTCCTTTTTTTATAAATACATTTGTTTTTACTACTCTTTCTCCTGGTATAACTACTCTGCCGTTTTTTACAATCAAATCATATTCATAAGACTTATTATCTTTTTCATTATTGTCGGTGTTTTCAACCTCTATTCTTTCAAATTCAATTGGAGTATCGATTTTTTCTTCTTTTCTACCTTTATTTGTCATTCTATTTTTAATGTATTCTCCGTATATGTCATTGTACATAATTATTCCCTGCCATCTATTGAGTTAATAACATTTATGGCTGCTTCTCTGGCTGATTTTATGTTAGATTCACTTCCAGAAACATACATCCTTCCAAATCTCCCAACAGGGTCAAATGTAACAATTTTTATGTTTGAACTTTTTTCAGCTTCGTTTAGGGCAATAGATATATATGCTGCTGGTTCTACCTCCATTATAAATAAGCTTTCTCCAGGCACTAGTATAGAACCATATCTACTGTCTCTATTAATTAATTGTGCTTGATAAGCATCTACTCTTGAGATGATTTGTTCAGAAATTATTTTAGGCTTTATTCTATCACTTACACTTAAGCCGCAAGCATCTAGAATAGCTTCTCCTGCCTGTTTAATATCTTCAGGTTCAAAAGAATGTAATTCTAATTCACCGTACTCCCTTTCAACAATTTGAAAACCCGGCTTTGCATTACTGCTTTTTAAAGCTTTATCCATTAAACCATAAACTCCACTTCCGGGTTCAAGTTCAATATATATTTGAGACATTCCCGACAGACAAACGTCTCCCTTGACTACAGTTCCTGTAACAGCCGCATATTGAGGTTGCATATTATCTATTGTCACAAAAGTTCTAAGGTTAATTTTCTCTTTCATGAGAAATACCTCCTCGTTGATTATTTAAGAAATTCATCAATTCCTTGATCCGGTCTAGCTATTACGTGAACTGATACAAGTTCTCCTACTCTCTTAGCAGCTTCTGCTCCAGCATCTATTGCAGCTTTTACAGCACCTACATCACCTTCAACAATAACTGTAACCAAGCCACCACCTATTATTTTTTTAGATACAAGTTCTACATTTGCAGCTTTTATCATACTATCTGCAGCTTCTATTGCTGCAACTAATCCTTTAGTCTCAATAAATCCTTTAGATACCATTAATTCTCCTCCTTACAGATTGTATTCATCTATTATTCCAATTACAGCTGAATCAATTGGAATATTATTATTTTCTAATGAAAATCTTGCACTACTTCCTTTTGTAACTAAAACTTTCTCTCCAACAGAGCATCCTATTGTATCAATTGTTACGATTAAATCTCCACTTGGAATTCCTTTTTTGTTTATTTTTTGTACTATTATCAAACTGTATCCTTGCAAACTTTTATTTTTTATTGTAGATACACATTTACCTTGAACCTCACATATTAGCATATTTTCACCTTCTTAATTTAAAATATCTGCTATATTATCAAGAACTGTATCTATTTCTGATTTTTTAGTATAGAAATGAGGTGCAACTCTAATTACATCTCCTCTTGCTGAAGCAATAATATTTCTCTTTCTAAGTTCAACTTCAACATGATGGGAGTCAATTTCATCTGGAACTCTAATAGCAGTTGTTCCACCTTTTTTACTTACATCAAGTGGGCTTACAGTATTAAGGTTTCTATCCAAACATCCTTGAAGACAATGAGCACTCAACATATCTATTCTATCTTTAATTTTTTCAACTCCTACCTCATTAATTATTTCTAACCCCGCTTTGGCAGCATAAGCAGTTAGTACAGGAGGTGTTCCAGTATCAAATCTTCTAGTAGTATTTGCCCAATCTAAGTATCTTGATTGGAATAAGAACGGATTGTCTTGTCCAAACCATCCAGTCTCTGAAGGTTTTAACTTAGAAACTAAATCTTTATTTACATACATAAATGCTATTCCTGGTATTCCAAAAAGATACTTTAAATTTCCAGTAGTCAAAATATCTATATTCATTTTCTTAACATCTATTGGCTCTGTTCCTAATCCTTGATATGCATCTACTAGAATTAAAGAGCCTTTTCTATGTGCTATCTCAGCAATTTTTTCTACGTCTTGTTTAAATCCATTAAGATAGTATACCTGAGTAATAGATGTAATCAATGTATCCTCATCTATATACCTTTCATATTCAGATAGTTCAATTTGATGGTTTTCATCAACAGAAATAAAATCTACTTTTGCACCATACTTCTGATGAGCTAACCAAACATAATTTGCTGTAGGAAACTCTGCATCAGTTGTTACTACTTTTTTTCTTTTACCTGTATAGTCTAATGCACTTGCAATTGATGATATAGTTTCTGATACTGATGTTGAAATCGCAATTTCGCTAGGGTCTGCATTTATAACTTTTGCAAATTCCGCCTTAGCTAAATTAACTTCATCAACCCAAGCATCCCAATCCATTCCAACTGTATTCCAGTTATCAAGATATTTGTTAATTGCATTTCTTACTCTTGTTGATTGTGCACTTTGAGAGCAATTTGCAACATGTATAACATCTTTTAAAATTGGGAATTCTTGTCTCCATTTGTCTACTTCAGAATCACTGATTAGACCCTTGTAAGGTAAAGCTTTTACTTTACCATTACTTAGTACAGTAGTGCTTTGACTTGTGCCAGTACTGGTTGCTGATTCTGTTTCAACAAATTTTACTCCTAATTTATTTGCAGTTTCCTTAGCAATTGAAGTTACTACATCATTAGGTCCAACTTGAATTGAATTTTTTCCGCTAGAAGCAGCGATTTCTACATCTTTTGCAGTAAAAAAATTTTTCATAATTTATCGCCCCTTCTTTTTAATTTTCTTGTTTTTTAGTAAACATTTCCAATAAACCTTCACTTGGTCTAGGAATAACATGAATAGAAACTAAATTTCCTACTTTCTTAGCAGCCTCTGCTCCAGCATCAACAGCAGCTTTTACAGCTCCAACATCTCCTTTTACGATGATAGTAACATAACCGTATCCTATTTCTATCTTGTCAACTATTTCTATGTTAGCAGCTTTAACCATTGCATCTGCAGCTTCCAATGCTCCAACTAAACCTTGAGTTTCAATAAAACCATATGCCATTTTTTTCACCTCCTTGTATTATATAATACCATGAATTTCTTTAAATATCTGTAGTTTAAATTACATTAAACTACAGATATTAATTTATTTATTCTGGTTTAGACTGTAATACTTTTTCATCTTCACCTTCAAATTCTCTACCCCATCCAGTAGCAACTGAATAACTTAGTACAAAGAATAAAGCAATTGGATGGAATGTTCCTAAAGCTATTCTTATAGGATTTAAATCTTGTATAAATGCATATTCTCCTTGAAGACCTTGTACAACGATTAGTACAATAAATATAAATGCGCTAACAAAAGGCATTATTACTGGTATAGTACTTCCAAATCCATCCAGTAAATTTGCTCTTCTGTATGGATGTAGTTTGTGTATTCTACCTATCTTATTTGCTATAGGACCAAACATTATTATTGCTGGACCATTTGCACTACCTAATGACATAGATGATAACATCATACCTATAGCTATTGCTACCTCAGAGCCAGCTGGAGTTTTAGCAAGCTTACTTTTGGCTATGCCTTCTATAATTGAATCCATTGTACCACTTTCATTTAAGATTCCTATTATTCCAAATAATGCAATAGAAAATGCTACTAACCCAAGCATTCCTGTTACACCATCAATTATAAATCCATTTAGACTACCTTCACTTACGCTCATTACCTGTTCGATTGTAATAACTCCTGAAGCTAGTGCAATTACTGTACCTGAAACAATACCCCAAATTAACGCAGTAAATATTTCTCTAGTCTTTATTGCAACACCAATTAGTATAGCAACGGGAATTAGCATAATTAAGCCTTTAGGATCCATATATTGTTGAAGTATTGCATTTCCTTCAGAACTTACTTCTCCTCCACCGCCAAATATAAAGTAAGCTACCGCTGCTATTACGGCTGCTACAATAGCATACTTAAATCTTGATGATACAACTCCTCCAATATCAGCAGATTTCTCTGAATCTTTATATATCTGTGTTGAAGCAGATGCTATAGTTGTATCTGATACAGGTGCTAAATTATCTCCAAATATTGCTCCACTAAGTACTGCTCCTGCTAAAAGTGTAGGATCTGCTCCTAAAAGAATTCCTGATGGATATAGTATTGGTAATGCAGAAAATAAAGTACCTATAGAAGAACCAGTAGCTGTTGCTATTACACAAGTAGCAATAAATGTAAAAGCAGTAAACATTCCTCCTGTTAATCCTATTGAACTACCTAACCAAACAAATCCTTTAGCAACTCCACTTATTGACATCAATTGAGTAAAAATTCCAACTACAATTAAGATCATTATCAAAACAGCATTCATAGGAGAGGATACGCCTTTT
>JAWSUU010000169.1:0-5274 GCA_033549325.1 Bacillota bacterium
GGGCACTTTAGATAACGGTTTGGAAAATATTGCAAGATATTTGGATTTAGAACCGAAAAAAAGTGTTTTTTTGCATTCAACTGTTGTTAATGACGATGTAATTGGAAGAAAGCTCTTTTACAAACCGTCATTTGCCCATTCACAGATACTTTCTATACTTCCAAGAGAAACTTCTTACCCAAAGGGAGTATGTCTTTATGTAAATAAGAATCTTAGAGAATACCTTTCTGAAGTAGGTATAGCTCCAAAGGATAATTATTATTATATAGACAAATACCCTTCTAAGGAAAAATATCCATATTTTTCAGTATCTGGATATTTTAAAGAACACCTTAACTATTTAACTAACAAAGAATTGAAATCATTAAAAAATTCAACTATTGTATCTTCTTTTATCAGTAAAGATGATGAATTAACAGCTAATTCTTTAGATGGTAATTTAATTATGGATTTAAAGAAACAGATGAAATTTAATTCTAAATACTACTTAAGAAAACTCTCTGAAAGTTATCAATTTTCAATGCCTTTAGGGGTTGGCTTTAAAGGGTTGAGTTCTTTAGAGTGCTCCTTTGAAAGACTTAAAAGTATTTTAACCAGGTCAAGCTGCCAAGTTGAAAATTCCAAAATTTGGTGTAAGTTCCAATCTCAAACTAGTGGTAACGGCAGCTACTGTTTTACAGGGCTTTCTTCAGAATCCTTTCAAAGTACTCGTAATCACATTATTGAATTTTGCAAAAAAATTAATATCAAAGAAGAGGATATTGAGAATAAGGTTCCTTTAATTTTAGAAATAGATGTGAACTCTATGGCGGATGAAATTCAAATTGCCAACATAGGTGTAGAAGCTGTAGTAAGCGGCAGCAGCATAACTTTAGTAGGATGTGTGTCCCAAAGAAGTAAGAATGGAAAATACATAGGTAGTATTCTAGATAGAGAAACAAAAGATTATGCTGTATTTGCCGAAGAAGCTGCTGTTCCATTTTTAAAAGCTATTCAAAAGGAAGGTTATAGAGGTTTCATGACTATAGACGTACTCCTTACAAAATCTATGAAATCTGGGATTATTAAGGGTTACAACATAGATCCTAATGCCCGATTTACTGCCGGCACTCCTTTATTATCTCTGCTGCAGTACAGTGAAAAAATGTCAGAAAGAGAACTATTCGGTTTTTCATACTCAAATGCTGTAAAAGATTCTATAGATTTATTTGATAGAGTAAAGTACTACTGCGGTGATGATTTGTATTTAGGTGAAAAATCAGATTATATGGGTATTATCCCTTTAATTTTAAACGATGTGAATTATTTTGAAGATAATAAAAGATACCTTCGAACTGTTGTAATCAGCGAAAGTATCTCAAAGGCTGAAACCATATATTCTAATTTTAAGAAAAAAATCTTAAAGGATTTAGAGATTTAACCAAATTTGATTATTTTTCCCTTATCTTCTTTGAAATCATCTACCACATAATTCTTTGAAACTTCAATAAAAACTTCTACAATCTCGGGGTCGTATAAGATTCCCGAGTATTTTTTTATCTCTTCTACAGCTTCTTCTTTACTTTTAACAAGGTTGTAGGTTCTGGTGTTTGTCATTGCATCGTAAGAGTCTACAATTCTTATTATTCTAGCAACCAGTGGAATGTTCTTACCGGATAATCCTTCAGGATATCCTGTTCCATCCCAATTTTCGTGGTGATATAGTATTCCGTGGGATATAGATTCTAAATCCGGTATCTTTTTTATTAAATCCGATCCCATTTTAGTATGGGTTTTCATTACCTTCCATTCTTCTTCTTTTAGCTTTGTAGGTTTTGTAAGAATAGAGTCTGGTATACTTACCTTTCCTATGTCATGGAGATAAGATAATAAAATAAGTTCATTTAAAAGATCTCTTGCTAAGCCCATATTTTCTCCTATAGCTAATGCATAATCTTTTAATCTAACAGCATGTTCTTCAGTTTCGAAGGATTTTTCTCCCAAAACGTCTAGCAATGTGTATATCAACTGACTCCTTATACTTGTTTTAGCTGTAAGTTTATTTTTGTGCATATTTTCTTCAGCTTTCATAATTACAGAATCAATTCTTCTATCTTCTAATTCTTCTTTGAATGTAATGCCCACTGCAACATCAATCTTAAAGTTTTCATTTCCACTTAGTTTTTCCGCCATTAAAATAATTAATTTTTCAGATTCATTTTTGCTGAATTCAGGTAAATCTACAGCGAATTCATCTCCATTGATTCTATACATATTTGCTTTTTTAGGTAGAATATCTTGAACTACTTGAGTAAAGGTAAGTATCTGATTATCTCCCTCTTTGTATCCTTCTTCTTTGTTAATCTTTCGAAGTCCATTTAAGTTGAAATATATAAAGCTACCTGTATCTTTAAATTCAATTTTCAGTTTATCTCTTCCAAAAAGCTCTGTAAGTTTATCTCTCTTGCTGTCTATATTCCTCTGATACTTTGAAAGCTCTTTTTCAATTTTTTTGCTGCTTTTTTTATTTAAGGTGTATATACCATCTAAAATATATTCTTGAAAGACTTCTTCTCTTTCCTCGTCTGGTAGTATTTCACCGCTTTTATTGTATATGTTTATTTTATAATCTTTTTCATTTATTATTTTCTTTACGGAATCTTTAGTTATCTCGGTTTCTATACGGTTTTTTTCAAGATAAAAAATTACCAGCCTAATAGCTAATAAAATAACGGTTATTAAAGATAGCACCAGTAAAAAATTAATTATTGTAAAAGCATACCTTTCTAAAAATGTTATCAATGTGGTGTTGTCATATCCCATAATATACCTCTAATAAAACTCTGTTAAAATAAACACTAATCCTCTTCTTTATTATTATCGGATAAATATTTTAAAACTTTAATTATTTCTTTTATATGTTTATTTTGCTTGCTTCTAATGGCATTTATACCTAAAAGCATTGTATTTTTCAGTTTGACACTAATATATTAATCTGATATTTTAAAAAATATACATCTTTATATTAAAAACATAAAAATTATGTTTAAAAGTATAAATAGGAGTTTAAATGAAAAAAAGAATAATAAAAAATGGATTTGTTAGCAAGGAAGCTGCTTTAAAAATTAATAATTGCAAAGATTTACCAGCTTCAGATGAAATAAAAAAAAATGACCCAACCCCTGAAAAACCTATTCCTAAAATAAATAAAGAGGAAGAGGCAATAATTGACCATGCTAAAAAAGAAGCTGAGGAAATTATTAATGCTGGAAAAAAAGAAGCCGATAGAATTTATGAAGAACAAAAAAAACAAGGTTATGATAAAGGCTATGAAGAAGGCAAAAAAAGGGGCTACGAAGAAATAAACAAGGAAAAAGATTCTATTCTTAATGAAGTTATAAGTATTAAAGAAGATGCACAAAAGAAATATAGAGGGCTTTTAGAATCTTCTGAAAAGGATATACTTGATATGGTTTTTAATATTTCTAATAAATTAATATACGAAAAATTGAATAAAGATAAGAGCGTTGTTTTTAATATAGTAAAGGAAACCATAGAAAAAACTGCCCATAAAAAAACTATTAATCTTTACGTATCTTCAGCTGATTTTAATACTGTAACAAATAAAAGAGGACGATTACTGGCTAAAATAGATGGAATTGAAACACTGGAGATTTTTCATGATCCCTCTCTAACTATAGGTAGCTGTCGAGTAGAAACCAGCTGCGGGATTATAGAATCAAACCTGGAAAAAAGAATTGAAGGTTTAAAGAGTGCTTTTTATGAATTATTAGAAAGTGAAGATAGGGGATAATATTGGATTGGGATAGTTATTATAATATTTTAGAAAATAAAAATTTTATTGAATTTAAAGGTAAAGTAAATAAGGTTGTAGGATTATCTATAGAGTCTTCAGGACCTGAGGTAAATGTAGGTGATTTATGTAAAATAAAAACTTCTAAGGGTTTTATAAATTCAGAAGTAGTAGGATTTAATGAAAGTAGTTTAGTCCTTATGCCATTAGATGATATGACGGGAATCGGTACAGGAAATGCTGTAGTCTCTACTAAAGAAGTTGTAAGAGTACCCGTTGGTAACTCTTTGTTAGGTAGGATATTAGATGGTCTTGGAAATCCAATAGACGACAAGGCTCCAATTTGTTCAAAAAAATTCTATCCTGTTCACAAGGAATCTCCTCCTCCAATGGATAGAGCTGATATTAAAGATGTTCTGCCCTTAGGAATAAAGGCTATAGATGGTCTATTAACTGTAGGTAAGGGACAGAGAATAGGTATCTTTGCCGGTAGTGGAGTTGGAAAAAGTACTTTAATAGGTATGATAGCTAGAAATACTCAGGCAGAAGTAAATGTTGTTGCTTTAATAGGTGAAAGAGGCAGAGAAATAAAGGACTTTATCAAAAGGGATTTAGGAGAAGAAGGTCTTAAGAATTCTGTAATCATAGCTGCTACATCTGATCAGCCGGCTTTGTTAAGGTTAAAAGCAGCTTTCACTGCTACTGCTATAGCTGAATATTTTAGAGACCAGGGAAAGGATGTGCTTTTTATGATGGACTCTCTTACCAGATTCGCTATGGCTCAAAGAGAAATAGGCTTAGCTGTCGGAGAACCTCCTGTTACAAGAGGGTATACTCCTTCTGTATTTGGTATAATGCCTAAACTTTTAGAAAGATCTGGGAATACAAAAAAAGGTTCTATAACCGGTATATATACGGTACTCGTAGACGGGGATGATATGAACGAACCTATTACAGATGCAGCTAGAGGTATTTTGGATGGTCATATCTTGCTTTCAAGAAGTTTAGCTAATAAAGGTCACTATCCAGCTATAGATGTTCTAGGTAGTATAAGCCGTGTTATGAATGATATTATATCCGAAAAACATAAGAAATCTGCTGTTAAATTAAGAGAAACTTTGGCAACCTACCGTGAGTCGGAAAATTTAATTAACATAGGTGCTTATGTACAGGGAAGTAATGAAAAAATTGATTATTCTATTAAGTGTATTGATAATATAAATAATTTTCTGACTCAAGAAGTTGGAGAAAACTATTCTTATGAAAATACCCTTAATAATCTAAGAAAGGTTTTGATATAAAATGAATAAATATAAATATGAATTCGAAGATTTACTTAACTTAAAAACTCAAAAAGAAAATAATATTAAAAACCAATTGTCTAAAGAAAATAAGATTTTAAAAAATGAAAAAGAAGAATTAAATAAGCTTTTAAATTTAAAAGAGCAGGAATTAACCAACTTTAATTGTAAAGGAAAATA
>JAWSUU010000170.1:0-5266 GCA_033549325.1 Bacillota bacterium
TGACAGAAGAAGGATATGAACTTCTAACTAAATCATCAAGAGAACTAATAGTTATATAAAATAAAGGCCGGACTTATGTCTGGCTATTTTTTTACCTTCCTTTGTCACTCTTCTCATTCTTATACTTCACCACAAGTTCATATCGAGACTTAACTCTAGATTTAGCATAAACATTTCTAATATGAGTTTTTAGAGTATTTTTGCTGATAGAAAGTTTATCCTGTATTTCTTCGTTTTTCATTTTTGTCATAAGAAGTTTAAATACCTGCTTCTCTCTTGGAGTCAAACTATCTGGGATTCCAATAATTTTACCATACCCGATACTTGCCTTTTCCTTTAATATATTTATATTTTTCATAGATAAGGCAGGAAATATACTTACTAGCATCATCATACCTACAAGCAGAGCTATACTGTAAAAATCAAAAAATTCTAAGCCGCCAGTCATAAAATCATCAGCCAAAAATCCTAATAAAACAAAAATAATATTTAATCCTAAACCAAACCCGAAACATCTCACAGGATTATAATTGAATTTAATTGACGCATAAGCTATCCCAACCCATATAAAAAGATCAATCAGTGCATAACTTATTTCAAGGCCTATATTAATAATCGGTAGAGACTCTAGAATGGGAGATACAAAATAGAAAATGCCTAACATAACTATTCCAATAAGAACAATATTTTCCAATTTTTTAGATCTATCTAAGAAATTACCTCCCAGAAAAGCTGTTCCACCATATATTAATGAAGCAAGTATATACATTATAGGAGCATCTACTCTAACAGAAGGGAAAATATAATTAAGCAAAATATTTGAAAAAATATAAAAAGATAAAAGTATCAGAATAAAAGGAAACCAAAATTTTAAAATCCTATATTTTAAAGTAGTACTTATTTCTCTTTGATTTTCATTTATAATACCGGATTTTAAATCAGATTGGAAATTAAAAGAAGAAGCAATCAAAAAACCAAAAGCTATGTAAAGAGACAATATACTTTCTCCTAAAACTAAAATTATAGAATATAAGAAAGTAGCAACTAACATCATCATTCCCATATGATTGCCAATTGTATCTTTTTTTATTAAGACAAGTTCAGAAGACCATTTAACCATATATATTGAAGAAGATATTCCCATCAAAAAAGTTGAAAAAAATCCAATGTTATTAATGAATTGAGAATTGTCAAAAGAAATTCTTGAAGAAAGAAACATAAAAGCTAAAGAAGCAAACGTAATTATAGATATATGAATTTTCGAGAATTTATCAAAATATTTAAAGACATGAGCAAAAAAACCTATAGATAAACCTAGCAAAAATAAAAGATTCCACGTAAAAAATACAGATTCATCATATAGAAAAAATCCCTGCAGATGACCAAATAAAGGATAGGACCAAAGCCAGGCTGTAAAAAAAGACATCGGCAGTATGTATTTCCAATTATACCTACTTTTTTTAATAAACATTTTAATCACCACATTATAATTAATTATACCACTCAAAACACCCTTTGTATAAATAAAATTCATATATTTCACCCCTAGGGGTGATGAAGATTTCACCCTCCTGTAATAAAATTAATACAGGTATAAATAAAAATAAAAGGATGGTATTAAAATGGAAAAGGAGGTTTTAAAAGTGAAACAAAGAAAAGGACTAACGTTATTATTAGTTTTAGCAATTATATTTTCACAACTATTTGTTCCATTAAATATACAAGCCTATGGAAAAGACATATATGAATGGAGTGTAGTAGGAACAGCAGGATTTAGCAAAGGTTATGCTTGGGAAACATATTTGCAACTAGACAATAATGGTATTCCTTATATTATCTATCAAGACAGAGCCAATGATTCTAAAGCTACAGTAATGAAGTATGCCGATAGTTCATGGCAGGTAGTAGGAACAACAGGATTTTCAGATGGGCAGGTCGAGCATCCCACTATTGCTTTTGATAGTACCAATACTCCCTATGCTGCTTATAGAGATGGTGGGAATAGTTACGGTGCAACAGTAAAAAAATTTAATGGAAGTAATTGGGTAGATGTAGGAACACCGGGATTTTCTGAGGATAAAATTGATTATATTAAAATAGCTTTTAGTAACTATAATGATACTCCTCATGTAATTTATCAAGACCAAGGTTCGGTCGCGCTGGGCAGGGCTACTGTAATGCAGTATAGTTCACAAACTTCGCAATGGGAAAATTTAGGAGGAGTTTCAGTTGGAGTATCAGATAGCAAAGCATTCTTTACTGACATAGTTATAAATTCCAATAACGACGTATATATTGCTTACAAAGACGGTAGTACATCAATACCGGAATCTAATGGAGGAGCTGTTACAGTTAGAAAATTTTCTTTTGGTGGTACTTGGCAAGATGTTGGGTTGCCAGCTTTTTCCGATGGAGAAGTTAATTATGTAGATTTAGAAATGTATAATGGAGTTCCTTACGTAGCTTTCCAGGACAAAGCAAATGAATATGAAATAACAGTAATGAAGTACAACGGCACAAATTGGGAGGTAATAGGAGATAAAGGATTTACAGAAGATGGTTATAGTTATTTATATGCTGAAGAAGTGTCTCTGAAAATTGATAGCGATGGCAATCTTTATGTAGCTACACTACACGACCAGTATTTTGATAGTTTTATAGTATATAAATATATAAATTCACAGTGGACAGAAATAGGAACTTATCCTGTTACTACAGATTACACTTATTCCATATCTTTAGATGTAGATAGTGAAAATAATCTTTATGTAGGATTTAGAGATGGAGAACATTTAGATAAAGCTACTGTGATGAAATACTCTCAACCTGAAGATCAAGTAATCAGCAGTCCCTATATTTCAGGTATAGAACCAATTATAGGAGAAACACCAGTTACATCTATTGAGACCTCTCAATATACGGGAACAATAACCTGGTCACCAAATGATAGTGCCTTTGATTATGAAACAGCATACACAGCTGCAATAAATCTAACACCTAAACTGGGATATAAATTAGAAGGCATTACAGAAAACTTCTTTGATGTAGTTGGAGCTGAAACTACAACTAATGATGCAAATTCCGGGTTAATAACTGCAGAATTTCCTATTACTTACGCCAACTGGCAGATGGTAGGAAGTAGTTTCACTGATGAATACACCTCTACCCTAGCATCTGAAGATAGCTTTTATATAGGAGATTTAGATATTGCTCTAGACAGTCAAGGAATACCATACATAGCTTTAACATACCAGATTAACGAAGAGGATAGGAAATCAGCTGTTAAAAAGTATGAAAATAATCAATGGATAGATTTAGATAGTGAATCCCTGCCATTAAGTAATTATGGATATATTCAAATAGAAGTGGGTAATGATGACCATCCTATAATAGCATACTACGACAAGCTTGGTGATTTAGGTAATATAGATGTTAAAAAATGGGATGGAGCATCTTGGCAAGTACTAGGAAACACATCGAAAGTAGGATCATCTAGTCCTGGAAACTTTGACTTAAAAGATGGAAGTGGAGGCATCTATTTAGCATATAGTGATTGGGAAGGAGAGCCTTACGGCAGTGCATCAATTATAAAATACGATGGCAGTGATTGGACAAGTATAGGCTATTCCGTGACATCTGGTTCAGCTTTTGATTTATCCCTAGATATAGACAGCAGCGACAATCCTATTATAAGTTATGTTGAAATAGACAGTGATAATCTAGAATATACAAGCTCAGTTAAAAAATATAATGGTTCAAATTGGGAAGCACTAACGAATTCTACTTACTCATACACAGAAAGTTATGAACCTCACCAATTCCATAATGATATAAAAGTAAACAGCAGTGATATTCCATATTTAGCTTATTCAGATCCTGATAACAATTATGAAGTAACAGTTAAGAAGTGGAATGGGAGTAGCTTTGAAATAGTAGGCAATTATGGATTTACTGAAGATTCTAATGACAACTATGTGATGACCTTAAATTTAGAAATAGATAATTCAAGCAACCCAATAGTAGCAGTAGAACACAATACTTTAAATGAAGAATATGTTTACAAATATAAATTTAATCAATGGATACCATTAAGAAGTGAATATTTTAATGAAAATTTAAACTATACAAATTTTGATACATATCAAAACAAAGGTTATTTAATATATTCAACTTATGATGGATTGTGGCATGGACATCTATTAGAATACACACCTACAGAAAGCTATACACCTCCACCAACACCATCACCAAGGTCTAGTATTCCAAAACTTGTAATAGAAATAGAGGAGTTTCCTGAAGGCATAGAAGGAGAAGAATACGAATACCAATTAGAAGGCAACGGAGGACGAGAACCATATACATGGAATGCAGAAGGACTTCCAGAAGGACTTGAAATAACCGAAGATGGACAAATCTCAGGAGTACCTGAAGAAGCAGGCACATTTAATGTAAAAATAGAATTATTAGACAGTAGAAGTTATTACAGGAGCAAAACACTTAAACTCTTTATTGAGGAAAAAGAAGAAGAGCCGATAGAAATAGAAGAGGAGTTTACCGACGTAACCGGACACTGGTTTATAGAGTTTTTAAGAGACATATTCGATAGAAATATTATCTTCGGATATCCAGATAGAACCTTCCGTCCAAATAACAAAGTTACCAGAGGAGAATTTGCAGCTATGATAATAAGAACCTTTGAAATAGATCCAATCGAAGGAAGTCTGTTTGACGACACATCAGACAACTGGGCAGAATCAAGTATAAACGGTGCAGTAGGAAGAGGAATAATCACAGGATACGAAGACAACACCTTTAGACCAAATGCTCCTATTACCAGAGAAGAAATGGCGGCAATGATATCACGAGCATTAAAGCTTGAAGAAGATGTAGTAGAAGATTACTTTGAAGATATTGATAAAGCTTCACCTTGGGCTCAGTTAAGTATTAGGAGACTTGGCAATTCAAAGATTCTAACAGGATTTCCAGATGGGACCTTTAGACCAAAAGATAATTTAACAAGAGCGGAAGCAGTAAAAATAATATATGAAATACTTCAAGATTTAGAGGATTTCCAGTAAAATTATAAAAGTCGGGTTGAAAGCCCGGCTTTTGTCTTCCATACTAGACAAAAGATACAAAATCTATTAAAAAGTCTTTTGTAAAAGACAAAAATATTTCCTCCTTATTTCTGTCAACCGTATGAGAAAATGTCCTAAAAAAATGAAAACATAAGCACTGAAAAACAATGCCTTAAAATAAAGATATA
>JAWSUU010000171.1:0-245 GCA_033549325.1 Bacillota bacterium
AGAAAAAGAAATGAAATTTACACTTCCTTTCAATATATCAGGAAACCCTGCACTAACTTTAAATAGAGGTAAAGATAAAAACAATATGCCTGTTGGTATGCAATTTATAGGTAAAAAAAATAAAGATTTTGATTTAATTCAAGCTGTTAACCTTATAATTAAAGAATAAATTTAAATAAAAAGCATATAATTTTTATACTTGTTGCTCATCCAACCTATAACTATTGAAAAAAAAACTACAATAA
>JAWSUU010000171.1:255-5181 GCA_033549325.1 Bacillota bacterium
TATATAATTGTTAGCAATACTAATATTTTGATAAAATGTTCCCAAAAAAATAATACTAAAGAAAAGGTAGGTGCAAATGTGAATAGGGAAAGAAAAGATGGAAAAACATTAAAAGAAGAAATAATTGAATATCTTAGAACGAGAATTATTACAAACGAATTAAAACCTGGAGATAGGGTTGTAGAACTGGACATTGCCAAAAAATACAATATAAGTAGAGGACCTGTTAGAGAGGCAGTAAGACTTTTAGAAGACCAGGGACTATTAGAATACAAAAAGAACATTGGATGTATTGTAAAAGTTTTGACAAAAAAAGAAATGAGAGAAAATTATCTTATTGTCAGCAGTCTTGAAAAGCTTTCTATTAACTTAGCTAACGGAATAATAAAAGACGAACATCTTAAAAAAATGGAAGAAGAAGCTAAAAATATTGCTAAGTATATAGAAGAAGGAGACATAGAAAACATAATCGAAGCCGACTATGAAATACACAAGCAAATCGTATTAAATACTGAAAATGATAAGCTTTTTCAACTATGGGATAGCTTGAAAGATTTAAATTATGCAATTTATCTCTCTATCCTAAATAAGGACAATAGCATAATTAATAGAATATCTAAAAAACACCTAAAATTTATAGAGGTTTTAAAAGAGCAGAATGTTGAAAAATCTATAGAAGAGATTAACAAACACTATGAAGGATCATTTAACTATATATTAGATTAGAAATACTATAATTATGATATAACTATATAGAAATTTTTTATATAGTTTTGAGAAAGTACCCCCAAGTCTATGGTACTTTCTTTAATTTGAGATGTTTATATAATCAATAAATTATTTTTGTTGATTATTCAAAATAAAGGAGAGGATTTATAATGGATATAAATAGACAGAATGCTTTAGAATTATTCGAAAAATGGATAGATTCAGAGAGTTTAATAAAACATAGTTTAGCAGTAGAAGGAGCAATGAGAGGATGTGCAGAATACTTTAATGAAGATCCTGAAATTTGGGGAGTATGCGGCTTGCTTCACGATATTGATTTTCAAAAATACCCTAATGATGAACACCTGGAACACGGACCGAAAATACTGGAAGAAGCAGGTTATCCAGAGTATTTTGTAGATGCAGTGAAAGGTCATGGAGATTTTACCAACACACCTAGAGAAACGAATATGGCAAAATCCTTATATGCAGTTGATCAGCTGGCATCCTTTATTATTGCAGTTGCATTAGTTAGACCTACTAAACTTGAAGGTATGAAATACAAGTCGGTAAAAAAGAAAGTAAAAGATAAAGCTTTTGCAAAAGCTGTGGATAGGGACGAAATGGAAAGAGGGGCAAAAGAGCTTGGTATAGAATTTAGTGAACTTGTAATGATAGTGGTAAAAGCTTTACAAAAAAGAGAAGAAGAACTGAATTTACAAGAACAATCTTTATTCTAAGTCATATTGGAGGACAGAATGCAGTATTTTGTATTAAGTTTCAATGTAATGATGCCGGTTATATTGACAATAGCTCTTGGTTATTTCCTAAAAAAATATAAATTTATAGATGATGTATTTATTGGAAAAACATCATCTATTATTTTTAAAATCGCATTACCTATTTTACTTTTTAATAAAACAGCTAATTCTGAAGTCAACCTAATTTTAGATGAAAAACTAATAAAATTTCTTTTGTACGGAGTCGGTATTGTTTTTTTATCATTTATAATCATCAATACAATATCAAAATATACAATAAAAGATTTAAAGACAAGAGGGGCTTTCATTCAAGGAGCTTTTAGAAGCAATTTTGTAATAATCGGATATCCTATTTTATTAAGCTTAAGTGGAGACAGTATAGTTTTTCCCATGACGCTACTGGCTGTTTTTTTAGTGCCCTTAAATAACATCCTAGCTGTAACAATTTTAACGGTAAATAATCCAGATAATAAAAACATTGATATCAAAGATATACTTAAAAATATTGTAACTAATCCTTTAATTATAGGTATTGTATTAGGATTAGTATGGTCTTTAATCAAACTACCAATTCCTATTTTTATTCAAGGAACATTTGATCTTATACAGGGACTGGCTACACCTTTAGCACTTATAGGTATAGGATCAATGTTTGTCCTGGGAAATAAGAAAAAAATAGACCTACCCTTATTTTTTTCTACTGTGTTCAAAACAATTATAATACCAGTTTTAGGAACAATAGGAGCAATTCTAATTGGATTAGAGGGTAACTACCTTGCTGTACTTTTCATATCTATAGCAACACCAACAGCAGCTACCAGCTTTATTATGGCAAAAGTAATGGATAGCGACTATAACTTAGCAGCAAATATTGTAGTTGCTACTACAGCACTATCTTCTATAACGATGTTCCTGGGGATTGCTATTTTGAAAGCATACAATCTAATATAGTTAATCTATTTACAAAAGAAGTATATAAATATATAATAAAAATAGCAATAAGGTGAGGTAGAGATGAAAGAGCTTAAAGAAAATTTTAAAAAATCCAATAGTTACTATTTGAATTATGTACCGGCATTTGTGTTATTTGTAATAATATTTAAATTTATTTATTTAGATAACGGAATATCAACTTTATTTGGAATATTTGTTCCTATTTTAGGAGGAATTTTCCTAGCTGTTGTTTTGAATCCTATGTATAAACTCATAAGAGAAAAACTTATAAACATCAAAATGATTGCTATTTTAATAGTGTATTCTATCTTTGTAGGAATTATTGTTATGGCAGGTATAATTGTTATACCAAGAATTGTAGGAAGTATAAATCAATTCATTATGGATATTCCTAGAATGATAAATGCTCTCGAAAATCTTTTTGAAGACCCACCTGAGAGATTACAATTTATAATAGAACATCAATCTTATCAGTTTTTTCTAGATAATATTCAAACTCTAACTCAAAGAATTTCAGAAATGGTATCCAGTTTAGTGGATAAAACATTAGTAAAATTATTAGATATAACATCGGGTATTATTGATTTTATAATAGCTATATTTATATCAGGATATATTCTTGTTGATAAAAACCATTTTAAAAATTTAGCTAGTAAAACCTCATATACTTTTTTCAACGATGATAAGGCTCAAGAAATAATTGATTTAGGATATGAACTGAATCAAAATGTAACCAAATTTATATTCGGAAAATTTATCGATTCATTAATAGTTGGAATGATAGCTTATATAGTTATGAATTTCATAATACAGACACCTTACCCACTTATCTTGGCTATAGTTATTGGAATTACAAACATGATACCTTATTTTGGCCCTTTTATAGGAGGAGTACCTGCAGCAATCATAATTTTTCTTTTAGACCCCGTAAAAGGTCTTTGGATGATGCTTTTTGTATTTCTACTTCAGCAGTTTGACGGATGGGTATTAGGACCAAAAATAATTGGTATACAGCTGGATTTAAAACCAGTGTGGATTATTACAGCTATTTTAATAGGTGGAGGGTTATTTGGTTTATGGGGAATGTTTTTCGCAACTCCTATTGCAGCACTATTAAAAACTATTTTTAATAAATATATGGATATTAAATTAAAGGATAAAAAAATACATCTAGAAAACGAAAATAATTAAATATTTGGAACCCATTTTGCATGTGGACAAATGTTCGCGAATATTTGGAAATGTGGATAAAACTGTTAATAAGTCCTGAAAAAGGGCTTTTTTTGTGGACAAACCTCTATAATCACTAGGAAACTAACCTATGAAAGAGGATATAAATTGTGGATAACTATTTTATTATGTATACTTGAGGAGACAACATATGTTTGAAAATAAAAGATACCGTACATTAAGCTACGAATTAAAAAAAATCTTCGGGAAAAAGGTAATCAAACTATCCATTGACGGAGGATTTACCTGTCCAAATAGAGATGGAACAATAGGAGAAAAAGGATGTCTATTTTGTAGCGAAGAAGGTTCAGGAGAATTTGCAGGAGATAGTAGAAATACTATTTCCCGGCAGATGGATCAGCAGAAAAAACTCCTTAAAAAAAAGTGGGATACTGAATTGGTAATTCCTTACTTTCAGGCCTTTACCAGTACTTATGATAGCATATCAAAATTAAAAATAAAATATGATGAAGCTTTAAGATATAGCGGAGCTGTAGGACTAGCAGTAGCGACGCGTCCTGATTGTCTTGAAAGTGATAAAGTTGAACTTTTATCAAAATACAATAAAGATTATTTGGTATGGGTTGAACTTGGACTTCAAACTATTCATAAAAAGTCTGCTGATTTAATTAGAAGAGGATATGATTTAAAAGTTTTTGAAGATTCATTAAAGAAATTGAACTATGAAGGAATTAAAGCAGTTGTCCATGTAATTATAGGCTTACCCGGCGAAAGTAAAAGTGATATAATTAAAACAATCAAATATTTAAGCAGTCAAAATATATGGGGAATAAAATTTCATTTACTACACATATTAAAGGATACTGATTTAGAAAAATATTATTATAAAAATAAATTTAAGCTATTAGAAAAAGATGAGTACATAGATATAATTTGCGATGCAATAGAATATTTAAGGGATGATATAGTTGTACACAGAGTTACTGGGGATGGGAAAAAGTCCGATTTGATTGCACCGAGGTGGAGTTTGGACAAACTAAGAGTACTGTCCGGGATAGATATGGAACTTAAAAAAAGAAATTCCTACCAAGGAATTAAATATCTACCCCAATAATAAAATTAATGTTATCGAATGTTATGATAACGGGAGGCCTTATGGAAAGCAAAACACTTCAAGATGAGGTTATGGAAGTAAAAGAAGGCAAAATAGATATAAATATATTCATTGAAAAATATCAACCCTTTATTTTTAGTACCGTTAAAGAATTTAAAGGCAGGTATATTGATGAATCTGATGAATTAAGTACAGTTG
>JAWSUU010000172.1:0-5145 GCA_033549325.1 Bacillota bacterium
GTATAAATCTAAAATATATTCTTTTAAACTTTCTCTATATTTTTCTACAAGTTTTTTTAATCTTTTATCTAGTTCATCCTTCATCATATACAGCAGCATTTTTATCCTCCAAAAGATTTATATCTTAATATGCTTCTATTGAATATTTTATTTTCAACATAATTAGAGTCCTAATTTAGCTTCTACTTCATCGGCAGAAAGCCATCCTTTTTCTCTGGAAGATTTTTCACCTTCTTCTAATTTAGCTAATAGTCTAATTGTAGCTTTTAGTTTATCTAATTCTTCAAGTTTTAAAATTGCATATTCTCCTCTTCCGTTTCTTGTTAAATAAACAGGGCTATCTTCTTTAACTTCATTTAAAACTTCAGTATAATTTCTTAAATCTGAAATAGGTTTAATATTAGGCATATTATCATCTCCTCACATTAATTATAATACTTTCGATGATTTATGTCCATGTTAATATACATGTTAATATGCATGTATATTGTCTTTATACGAAATTCTCTCATTAAAAATAAATTCAAAAAAGAGACCACCTATTTTACAATAAATGCTCTCTCATTTTAATTAATTAAACTGCTATTTTACCTGTATTTTTATCTTTAATATGAGGTATGGAATCCTTCTTGCAATATATAGCCAATCTATGCATAGCCCTTGTCATGGCCACATAAAGTAGTTTAGTATCTAGTGTTTCAAATGTATAATCTTCATTTAAAGTAGTTATAATAACACCATCAAATTCAAGACCCTTAGATAAGTGTGCAGGAATAACCAGTATCTTGTGGTTGAAATGTTCGCTGTTTTCATCAACTAATTCTATGTCTAGGCTTTTATTTAATGCTGTAATTTCACAGAATATTTTTTTTGCTTCCTCGTTGGATTTAGTTACTATAGCAACAGTGGTTAAACTGTCATTATCCCATTTATACAGCTGCTTGATTATATTACTAGTAATTTTTTTATCTTCTCTTAATTCTTGAATTACCGGGTCTTCACCATGTCTAACTACAGGCTTTGCTTTAATCAACTGACTCGTATCAGTTTGACTTAAAACTTCATTTGCTAAATTCATAATTTCTATTGTGGTTCTGTAGCTTTGCTCCAAAGTTAAATAGTTTACATCTTCATTGAATATGCTATCTTTAACATAATCCCAATTTTCTACAGCTCTATACATGTGAATACCTTGAGATAAATCTCCTAAAATTGTAAATCGTTCAGTATCTAAAACTCTATGCAAAACAAAGAATTGAAATTCACTGAAATCCTGAGCCTCGTCTATTACAGCAACCTTAATATCTAAATTCTCATTTATACCAAAAAATCTATCTTTCAAATAAACTACAGATGCTAAATCTTCTATCTCTAAGGTCTTTTTATTAATTAGTTTTTTTGTTTCTTTTGATATATATTTTCCTAGATTAATATCTTCTGAATAATATTCATCTAAGTTTGAAATAAATTCTTTATAAAAACCCAACAAATTGTTCGTTTTGAATTTTTTGATAAATTTATCAGCAGCTTTTTTAGCATTTTTTTCAGCTTTTTTTAGAGTACCTTCTCTTTCCTCCATAAGACCTATCATTTTAAGTTTTTTCTCAGGAGAATCCTCCGGATCTTCTCTCAATAGTCTTAACTCTTCTGTATACTTATGATTAATCTCTTTTAATATATCCTTGATGGAATTTTTTGTATATCCCTTAAGGTATTTTTTAATACTTTCTATTCTTTTTAAAATCGGTTGATATCCGTAGCTTTCATAATACAGATCTGAAATTTCACTACTACTTAAGATTGGGAAGCCTTCAATAGTATAATCCTCATCCGGTAAGACCCTTTTTTCTACATTATTAATGAAACTATCAAGTAAATTTTTCATTTCCATAGAGTTTTTAAGTTTTGATGACTTTATTATCATTTCTTTTTCATTAACCTTAAGAGCTTTGCTGTCGGTTCGTATTAATTCGTTTAACTTTTTATTAGAGTCCGTTACTTTGTATTTATCTCCTATAAGCTCAAACATAAAATCTACATAGGTGCTCTGCTTAATGTTATCGGCTCCTAATTCCGGTAGTACATTAGAAATGTAATCTAAGAATAAATTATTAGGCCCAATAATCATAAAATCTTCACTATCAAAAGTATCTGAATATGTGTAGAGCAAATAAGCTAATCTATGAAGTGCTATAGTAGTTTTACCACTTCCTGCAGCTCCCTGTACTATAAGTGGTTTTTCTATCTGCTCTGATTATCTGGTTTTGCTCTCCCTGAATAGTTGATACTATATCCTTAAGTTTGTCCCCGGCATGACCATCTAAAGATGCCTGAAGAAAAGTGTCTGTGGTAGAAATATCTACATCCATAAATTTTTCAAGTTTTCCATCTTCGATTTCATACTGACGCTTCATTAAAAGTTCGATTTCCTGCTTATTGCCTACAGCTTCGTAATTAGTTTTTCCCAGTCTTCCATCATAATATACACTGGCTATAGGTGCTCTCCAATCAACTACCATAGGCATATCCATATTGTCATCAACTAATGAAATTTTTCCTATATATACTTTTTCAGTTTTATCCTTATCCTCCTGTTTAATGTCAATTCTTGCAAAATATGGCTTTTCTTTTGACTTAACCAGCAGGTCGAAATTTCTTTCAAGGTTATCTAGTAAATTTGTATTAAGCATAATACTTGAATAGCTTAAACTACTATCTAAATAATCCAGATTTATATATGCATCTTTAATATCTTCTTTAAATCTAATTCTTTTGTTTATAACTGTTCCAATTAAATCTTTTATATAATCTTTAGTTTTATCTAAACGTTCTATTTCAAAATCATAATCATCGTGTTTTCTAATACTTGTCATATATTTCCTTTCTTTTTGGATAACTTTCTTTGCATCCTGAAGATTATACCACAGTATCAAAGAAAATCAAAAATTTTAAATATTTATTATAATGATTTATCAATTTCTTCATTATAATCTGGAGATGGTGATACAAATGAAGCCCAGCTGGCCATCAGTGGAAGTATTAATAATATAAGCAGTATTTGAGTATAACTTTGAAAAAAGTCAAATGCAGCACCGAAGGGCAGCGGTCCTAAAGCTGACCCGATAACCATCACCGTCATTGTCAATCCCCTTATCTTTCCTAAATGCTCTCTACCGTAGTAATCCGACCATAAAACATTAGTACTAACTGCATCAAATGCAACTGAAACTCCCTGTACTACTCCGTATATAATAAGTGGAGTCTTTCCCTGGGCGAAAACAAGCATCACCATAGCCAATCCAAATACAATATAGTTGATACCCTTTACTATATTAACCTTAACTTTTTCAACTACAAATCCTGCCAGAAAGTTCGAAGGTATCTGAGAAAGTGCGGTAATACTTAATACATAAGCTCCAAATAAGGGATCGTAACCTTTTTCTCCAACGATGGAAATCATATGAAAGGTTATTCCTGTATTGATAAGAGAAGGAACTCCCATACAAAAAAGCATAAACCAGAAAGCTCTGGTAGTCTTTGCTTCTTCTAAAGTCCATGAAAAATCTATCTTATCCTGAGTTTGAATATCTCCAGGTTCTGCTACATTTTCAATACTCTCTACTCCATCCGGCAGCAGTCCTATATCTTCAGGCCTGTTTCTAATAAATAATATCGCTACAGGTAGCATTATGAAAATCAGCGCTGCCGCCCAAAACATCCATGCAAAAGTCAAGCCTCTCGATTCTATCAGAAAGCTATTTATCGGTGGTATTGCTGCTGCTCCTAAAACACCACCTAAGGACATTATACTTAAAGCTCTTCCCCTCTTTTTAATGAACCACTGGGGTATAAGTACTGATGATATAAGTGTCATAGATCCCTGACCAAATAATCTAATGAAAATAAAGCCGATTAAAATCATCCAGGAAGCTGAAATCATGCTCATCCACAAACATGTAATACTAAAAAGTATACTTACAGCAATTGTGGATTTCCTATGACCTTTTGAATCTATAAGATTTCCAATAAAGGGAAGAGAAAATCCTGAAATTAAAGTAGCTATGGAATAAAAGCTTGAAATAACTGTTCTGCTCCATCCAAATTTTTCTATATAATAATCTATAAATACGGAAACTGAATAAGTCTGTCCAGGCCCGGAAAAAAAGTAAATCAATGCTCCTAGCCCAACTATATACCATCCGTAATAAATCTTTTTATCCTTATTTCCCATCTATCTCTCCTTTAAGACTTTTTCTTCCAACATCACCTATTATATTACAAAAAATATGATAATTTCAATCTATATATTAAATATTTTTATGTAAATACCATATTGGTTTACTGCGCCAATTAAAACAATACAAATAAATGTATACTTAAGATGAAAATAAATAAAAACAGGAGGAATCAAAAATGAAAACCAACAATCTAACAGAAATAATTTGTATAATAGACAAAAGCGGATCAATGTCATCAATTAGGGATGATGCAGTAGGTGGATTTAACACATTTTTAAAAGAACAAAAACAAAAAGGAGGAGATGCCTTAATAACTCTAAATCTTTTCGACCACGAGCTTTATGAAATGTATCAAGGCAAAAACATAAAATATGCAGACCAGCTTACATATAATTCCTACGTTCCTGGTGGTATGACTGCACTTAATGATGCTATAGGAATAACTATTGATAAAGCAGACCTTCGACATGCCAATCTGGAAAAAGAAGAAACTCCTGACAATGTTATTATAGCTATCCTAACAGACGGTATGGAAAACTCCAGTCGAGAATATTCTGAAGCCCATATTAAAAGAAAAATCAGAATTCATGAAGATAAAAATAATTGGAAATTTATATTCTTAGCTGCTAATCAAGATGCAGTACTTACCGGAAGAGGTTACGGAATCAAAGATGATTTTTCAATGGATTTTGACACAGATAAGGCCGGTATGAATATGTCATTTGATATAATAAATGAAGCATCTAGTAGAATCCGGGAAGGAAAAGATATCAAAGATTTGAAAGCAGAAATGATGAAAAAACATAAAAAACAATAATGAATATGCCAAAGTTAGTGTAAAATAGTTGTTGGACAAAAGAACAAAAAAATATAGAGAATTGCACTCCATTTGATATAATGTAATAAA
>JAWSUU010000173.1:0-5139 GCA_033549325.1 Bacillota bacterium
TGAGCAAGCATAGCACATCCTTACAAATCCTTTACCATAAGTTCCAAAAGAACTCCCCGGAACAATAGCTACATTAGCTTCTTCTAAAATATAATCGCAAAATTCAAAATCATCCATTTCTAATTTTTCTATATTTACAAATACATAAAAGGCTCCATCAGGTTTAAGTAGCTCAAGTCCTTCAATACTACTTAGTGAATTATAAATTAAATCCCTTCTTCTTTTGAATTCCTTTAACATATTACCTGTGAAATCATCACCATTCCTATAAGCTTCTGCTGCTCCTACTTGAGCAAATGAAGTAGCACAAGTTGAAAAATTTTGATGTACCTTATTAAAATATTTTAGCATATGAGCTGGTCCCATTAGATAACCTATTCTCCAACCTGTCATTGAAAAGGTTTTTGAAGCTGAATTTATAATTATTGTTCTTTCTCTCATCCCCGGCATTCCTGCTATGCTTACGTGCTTTCCTCTAAATAGAAATTGGTCATATGTTTCATCCGAAATAACAAGCAAATCATATTTAATAGCTAATTCAGCTATTTCTTTTAAATCTTTTTCTTTAATAATTGAACCTGTTGGATTATGAGGTGTGTTTATTAATAGAATTTTAGTTTTATCAGTTAATTTTTTTTCTATGTCTCTTGCCTTCAAACTAAAATTATTTTCCATTTTTAATGGTACTTCAACTAAATTTATATTAGCAATAATTCCTTGTTCAGAGTAATTTGAAAAATAAGGACTTGGAATTATTATTTCATCTTCTGGATCCATCATTCCCAACATTATAGCTGAAATAGCTTCACATGCTCCTGCAGTTACAACTATTTCATTTTCAGGGTTGTAATCAAGCCCGTGATCTTTTCTATATTTATCAGTGATAGCTTTACGAAAAGGAAAAATACCTGCTATTTCAGTGTAGTATACTATTCCTTGATCTAAAGCCTTTTTAGAAGCCTCTTTTGCTATCTTTGGCGAATCAAAATCCGGTCTTCCTATTTCCATATGTATAATTGGTTTACCCTCAGCTTCAAGCTTAAGAGCTTTTTGATACACATCGTATAAACCGCCTTTAAAACTAAATTTTTTACATCTTTCATTTGAGCTTCTCATCATAATTACCTCTCTTTTAACTCTAATATATTTCTTGCATCATCTGAAGTAGCAATATCATTACCAAATAGCTTAGCAGCTTTTACAGCTCTTTCAACTAATTGAACATTTGTAGCTAGTACTCCTTTTTCATAATACAAGTTGTCTTCAAGACCTACTCTAATATGTCCACCCAATGATAAAGTAGTGTACATTACTGGTATGTGTGAAGCTCCTATTCCAAATGCACTCCATGTCGAACCTTGAGGTATTAGTCTACTCATATAGACCAAGTTTTCAATCGTTGCAGCTACACCTCCAGGAATTCCTAGACATAATTGGAAGTGAACAGGAGTTTTTAAATGACCACTTTTTATTAATGCTTCTGCTGCCCTTATATGTCCAACATCAAAACATTCTACTTCCGGTTTAACTCCAAATTCATTCATATCATAAGCTAACTTTTCTGTAAATGGTACAGGATTTATATACACAATACGTCCAAAGTTCATTGTCGCAACATTAAAAGAAGCTATTTCCGGTTTCAATCTAATAACACCAGTTCTTATTGTATCATTCTTATCAAAGCTTCCAATAGTCATACAATCTCCCCTTGAATTAATTTCTCCTGATGTAGTCATATTTACAACAGCATCACATTTCTCTTCAATTAATTCTCTTGTTAATTTAAATTTTTTAATCTCCATTGATGGTGATTTTCCATCTTCTTTTTTCATATGTAAGTGAATTATAGCTGCACCAGCTTTCCAACAGTTGTATGCATCTTCTGCAAGCTCTTTAGGAGTGATGGGTATATTTGGATTTAATTCTTTAGATCCATATGCCCCTTGTAATGCGCAAGTTATTATAGTCTTTTTTCTTAATTTGTTAACATTATTTGTTTTAATTTTTTCCTTATTTTTAGACATAATATCCTCCTTTTCGCTTTATAAATTTAGACTTTCTTTAAGCCATATTTATTAAATATAAGATTATATAATTCTTCTGATTGTTTTTTTCTTTTTTCAATAGTTTTTAAAGCTTCTTTATTATCCTTATATAAGTATTTTTTACTTTCAAATCTTTCATCAATTTTTACAATTTCATCTTCTTTAACAAGTTTATCAGATAAAAATATAATTTCTTTTTCTGTGGGTATTTCGGGTATTTTCTTTAATTCCATATGTTCAGAAACTATATCAGATAATTTTTCATATCCCATAGATTTTAACCATCTAGAACCTACTTTTCCATGATTCGCTTTTCCTTTTCCAATATCATGTAGAAGCCCTCCAGCTATTAAGAGGTTTACATTTAATTTAATACCCTTCTTTTTTAGTTTTTCATATATATCTAAAGCTAAAGACGTGACTTTTTGTGAATGTAATACAATATCCTCTTCTATTTTAAAGTATTTCTGAATTTTTTCACAAATTTCTACTGTTGGACAATTTTTATTTTCATTGTATTCTAAAATTTTAAAATAGTCTTTGGGTCTATCTGCATCCATTACTATCCCTGGATCAACGAATGACAATTTTCCACATTTTTCATTATTATTTTTTATTACCCCTTGTATACCCATATTCCCATCATGTTCTAGTATCGTTCTAAAAAATTCTTTCTTCAAAATAATAGGATGACCATCTTTTCCTTCATATACAGGTTGAATTAATACATAATTAGATATATTAATTTCATCTATCATTTTTTTTAAAGTAAACTGTTGAACTAAAGGGCTATCAGCTGGTGATATAAAAGTATAATCTATATCACCTGACAATTCCTTTAAACCTATACATACAGAATCATACATATGAGTTTTATCATAATCTCTATTTTTAATTAAGCTTACATTTTTTCTTTTTAATGTTTTTTCGATATCTTCACTTCGATACCCAGTTACAACAACTATTTCTCCTACTCCTAATTGTTTATAGTTTTCAACAGTAGTTTCAATCATTGATTTACTACCTATAGGAAGCAAAGGTTTAAAGTCTTTCATTCTTGAAGACATACCCCCTGCAACAATTACTGCAGCTATTTTTTTATTACTCATTGTTTGTCACCACTATTCTATTACATTTAAGGGATCTACAAAAATTTCTACAACTCCTCCACATACCATGCCATCATCCTCTGCTTCTTGTCCTGTCATATCAACTTCTACAAGTTTGCTTTTCCCGTTCTTTATAGCAAATAAAGCAGTTTGTCTTATATCCGCTTCAACGCATCCTCCACCTATTGTTCCAATCATTTCTCCATTTTCCATTACTACCATTTTTGTGCCGACTCCTCTTGGTGCTGATCCTTTACGGGATACTATAGTAATAAGTGCTTTCCGAATAGCTTTATACTTTTCATCATCTATGGCTTTTAATAATTCATCAGAATATGTAGCTTGTACAGTTTTTTGATTTTTTACTTGTATTATTTCTGCAATAATTGCTACAGCTATTTCTTCAGGATTTTGTGCTCCGATTTTTAATCCTATTGGAGTAAAAACTTCATCTAATTTTTCTTTTAATATTCCTGTTTTCTCCAAATGACTTATAACTTTTTTTACTCTTAATTTACTCCCTATCATACCTATATATGCATTCTCTTTTTGCATTATTTTTTCAAGACAGATTTGATCATATCGATGTCCTCTAGTAACAATTATGAAAAAGGTGTTTTTATCTCCCTCAATATTTTCTAAACCTTTATCAAAGGATTCACATATAATTTTATCTGCTCCAGCTTTAATTGCATTATTTGTAAAACTTAATCTATCATCAATAACTGTCACAGGTAAGTCAAGGAGTTTACACATATTTATTATTGCAATTGATATATGTCCAGCTCCACATATTACAATCTTTGATTGACTGCCAATAAACTCGTAGTATATTTTTCCCATGTCAGTGTTTACTACTTTGCTTTTTTTATCTTTAGGGATATGATAAGTTATATCTTCCAAGTCATGTAAATTATCACTTACGAAAATAGGTTTTTTGTTAGATAATATTATTTTTTCTCCAGCATTTTTACCTGATATTACAGTTGCTATAAGGTTGTTATTTGTTTTATCTATTTGTTTTAATTTTTCTAAAAATTCCATTTTCCCTCCATTTGTTATACTATAACAGCACTCCCATGCAAGTCACAAATAGGAATTACATTAATATCTACTGTTTTATAAAAATCATCTACAGCCTTTTTTACATTTGGAAATTGTTGACTATTGTAATCGTGAACTATTATACATCCACCTTTACTTAATCGAGGATAAAAATATTTAAGTCCATTAAGTGTTGGTAAATATAAATCTGTATCTAAACTTACAAGAGCATATTTATCTTCAATTTTATCAGCTGTTTCAGGAAAATATCCCTTACAAAATACTACTTTATCTTTAAATGGAATTATCTCTTTTACTACTTCTATACTTGTATCTTTAAAATCATCTTTTTTAATTCTACTTTTTTCAAGTTTATTTTCATAAAATAAATCTCTATCATCAAAGCCTTCAAAGGTATCAAATAAATAAAGTTTACGATCTTTAAATAAAATGTTAAGTTCCCTAGCAATATACCCTTTGTATACCCCTAATTCTGCTATACTTCCTTTAATTTCTTTTCTATTTATTTCATCTGCTAACAATCTTATCACAGACAATCTAGCATCAAATAATTCCCTTAGGTTATTTAGATTTAAAATTTTTCTTCTATCAATTCCTAACTGTATAAGTTGATTGTATATTTCTATTGCAGCATCTTTATTAAGAATGGATATTATTATCTTATCTGGTTTAATTTCTAATATTTTGTCCGGAGAGATTACAGATATACAATCAATGCTTTCTGGCAGATTACTATAATTATTATCAGCATAGGCACTTACTACCCACATACCATGGATCAGTTTTTTTATCATCTTACCACTTTGTCCTGCTCCAAATATCACCGCCTTATTCATAATAACCCTCCTCGTATAATATGTTTAGAAGCAATTTTATTAATGCTTCTAAGCATGAATTTATTTTTATCAAATTGAATAACA
>JAWSUU010000174.1:0-5129 GCA_033549325.1 Bacillota bacterium
GTGAACCTTATCATAAGTATAGGAAATGGTATCTCTGGGGTCTTCGACATGGATTTTATGAAGTAGTTCATAATAAAGCTTTGTTTTTTTAAATCTACCGTCGTATATTTTCATCATCATTTTTAAAGCATTTAAACCGATGCTGTACCCACTTCCTTCATCTCCTAATACGTGTGTCCATCCACCGACTCTATGGTATTTTGAGCCCTTTTTACCTACAGCAACGGAGCCTGTACCAGAAGCTACTATCACACCATCTTGATAATTTAAACCTCCAGCTAGAGATGTGTAGGAATCGTTTTGTAAAATTACATCACAAGATAAATTCATAGAAGCGAAAATAGATTGGAGGATGGTCCTATCACTTTCTCGATCGAGACCGGCTATACCGGCGGATATGAATTTTAAATTATTACTATTCAAATTATTTTTTCTTATAAAAAACTCTAATATTTCTTTAAAAACTTCCTCAGTTGATTCTTTGCCTATTATCTGGTAGTTACTAGGACCAAAGGTATTTTTATTTATAATGTTTCCATTCATATCTCCTAAATATGCTAAAGTCTTACTACCGCCACCGTCAATTCCTATACAGTATTTCATTTTTTTCCTTTCATTTTTTTATATTTTCTTTCTTCCCATTTTTCCAGGAATTCTTCATCAACAGTCATTACAATCAACTCCTAAAAAGCTATAGATTTTTTTTGATTGACCCTAATATACCTCTGGCTATTTCACGACCGAGAGTTCTGGTAACAGTGCTCATGAAAGATTTTGTAACTTTAGTTGGAGAAAAAGGGTTGTTTCTTTCTTCAGCGGCCTTTCTTTTTTCTTCTGCTTTTCTTTGTTTTTCTCTTTCCTTAATTTCTTTTTCTTTAGCTAATCTTTCTTCTTCAGCCATAGATTCCTGCTTCGCTGCATCGTATTTTTTGCCTATTATTTCAAAAGCTGATTCTCTATCAACTGTATCTTTATATTTATAAAACATAGGAGAATTCTTGATTACTAAAGTTCTCTTTTCTTCTGTAATAACTCCTATTTTACTTTCAGGAGGTGCTATTAATGCCCGCTCTACTACTGATGGTCTACCTTCTTCATCTAAAAATGAAACCAGAGCCTCACCGGTTTTAAGCTGGGTAATAACTTTTTTCACTTCAAATTTAGGATTTTGTCTAAAAGTATCAGCAGCTGTATTTACAGCCTTTTGGTCTCTTGGAGTATAGGCTCTTAAAGCGTGCTGAACTCTATTTCCAAGCTGGCCTAATACTGTATCAGGAATATCAATAGGATTTTGTGTAACGAAGTATACACCTACTCCCTTAGAACGTATAAGACGTACTACAAGCTCAATTTTTTCCAGAAGAACCTTAGGAGTATCTTTGAAAAGAAGATGAGCTTCGTCAAAGAAAAATACCATCTTAGGTTTATCAGGATCTCCAACTTCCGGTAGCTGTTCAAACAACTCAGATAACAGCCAAAGCAAGAAGGTAGAATAAATTCTAGGTGAAGTGAAAAGATCCTCAGAGGCAAGCACATTTATCATACCTCTACCATCAACATCTTGTGTAAATAAATCATTAATTTCTAAAGATGGTTCTCCGAAAAACACATCTCCACCAGCATCTTCTAATGTAAGTAGGGATCTTTGTATAGCACCAATAGATCTAGTAGAAACATTTCCGTATTTTAGAGTAAATTCTTTAGCATTGTCACCTACATATTGAAGCATAGCTCGCAGGTCCTTTATATCTATAAGAAGCCATCCTCTTTCATCGGCAATACGAAAAACTATATTTAAAATACTAGATTGTATTTCATTTAAATCTAAAAGTCTCGACAGTAAAACCGGTCCCATTTCTGAAATATCGGTGCGTATAGGATGACCTATTTTTCCAAAAACATCCCAGAGTCTTACAGGGTATGATTGAAGATTGAAATCCGGAAGACCTATAACGTCAAGTCTTTCCTGTATTTTAGAATTCATACTGCCGGATTCAGCTAAACTGGCCAAGTCCCCTTTAACATCAGATAAAAACACAGGCACACCTATTTTACTAAAGTGTTCCGCTAGCACTTTCAAAGTAATAGTTTTTCCCGTACCGGTGGCACCGGCTATTAAACCGTGTCTATTACTCATATTAGATAGTAATTCTACGTGATTATCTCCTTTACCTATTGTAAATCTATATTCTTCAGACATAAAAAAGTCCTCCTTTATTAGAATTCTTCTATTTGCTATACATTATATCACAAAATATTGAAAAAGTTACATACATAAGATAGATAGAATCTATTTGACACTAAAAATCCAAATGGATATAATGGATTTAATTAGAAAATATGAACTAAAGGAGATTGTAATGATTATAATAGTATCAAAAAACACAGTTAAAGAAGGAAAAGTAGAAGAATTTAAAAATCTTACAAAGGAATTAATAGAACTAAGCCAAAAAGAAGAGGGATGTATAGAATACGATTTATACCAGGATATTAAAAATCCAAATGTTTTGACCTTTATAGAAAAATGGGAAAGTAAAGAAGCTATAGAAAAACACAAAAATTCTGAACATTTTACAAGTACTGTTCCAAAAATTAAGTCTTTTAACGAAGAGGGAGAATTAACCTTATACACAATAGCGCATAAAGAATAAATATAAACAATAATCATTAAAGGAGGATTTGAAGTGAAGAAAATAGAAGTAGCAGATGGAATACATATGCTGTCTATGAATGTAGAAGATATACTTTTTGAAGGTATGTGGGATATTGCAAATGGAGTTACCTTAAATTCCTACATAGTAAAAGGAGACAAGACGGCAATAATAGACGGGGTAATAGGATGGGACGGAATTCCTGATACTCTTTATAAAAACCTTGAAGAAATAAATGTCAATCCTAAGGAAATAGACTATTTGATTGTGAATCATATGGAGCCTGACCATTCAGGATGGATTGAGAATTTTAAAAAAATCAATAATAAGTTTACCATTATATGTACAGATAAGGCTGCAAAATTAGTAAGATCATTTTTTGGAGATGATGAAAAGATACAGGTGGTAAAAGAAGGAGATACTTTAGATTTAGGCAAAGGTAAAAAACTAAGTTTTCATCCGGTTCCGAATGTACACTGGCCGGATACCATGATGACTTATGAAGAAGAAACAAAAACATTGTTTTCCTGCGATATGTATGGATCTTTTGGAAAAATTAACGAGAATTACTGCGACGATAATCTAACAGATGAAGAGATAGAATTTTTCGAAGAAGAAGGAATAAGATATTTTTCAAATGTAATGGCTACATTTACACCACAGGTTAAAAAAGCTATTGAAAAAACGGGAGAATTTGACATTAAATTAATAGCCCCGGGACACGGACCTATTTACAGAAAGAATCCTCAAAAAATAATAGATGATTATACAAGATTTTCAAAATACTCCGATGGAGCTGGGAAAAATGAAGTAACCATACTCTGGGGCTCTATGTATGGAATGACTAAAAAAGCAGTAGATTTTACAGAAAAAGTTTTAGTTGAAAAAGGTATAAAAGTAAATAAATTGGAAATGCCCTTAAAAAGTGAAAGTGAAATGATGGCCACAGTTTTTAAATCTGCAGGTATTATAGTTGCGGCACCTACTTATGAATATAAGATGTTTCCGCCGGTAGCGGCTGCATTAGAAGAATTAGGCAGAAAGAAAGTAACCGGTAAAGCAGCTTTTAGCTTTGGATCCTACGGATGGTCAGGAGGGGCTCAAAAAGAGTTAAAGGATATAATGGAAAGAAATAGAATGAAATGGGATTTTGTAGAAGCTTTAGAATTTGAGGGATCACCTCTACAAGCGGATCTTGATAAAGTTAAAGAAGGAATATTCAAACTAGTTGAAAAAATGGAAGATAAAATAGTTAAATAAAAAAAGAGGGCTGAATTTTCCTTAAGGAATCAGCTCTCTATATTTTTATAATTTTAGATATTACAGTATCCAACAACCCTATAAGAATCGGGAATCTTATAATCTTTATCTGGAGTATCTAAAACCCATTTAACCTTAGTTAGTGTTTGACCTATTAAAGATTCGTAATAGAGCATGGAAATACCCGTATCAATTTTTTCATCGTACTCTCTAATATTCTCATCATCTCTTATAGTAAGAACTACCTTTTCATTGTCTAATATGAATCTCCAAGGCTGCCTATTCATAGTAGATGGAGCAAGTCTGGCATAATTTAAAGCCTCTAAAAGCCCTCTGTTTTCAAGCTCTTCGTAGGTTGCATTATGACCCCATTCCTTAATATATACAAGGTCTTCGATCTTTTGTCTGGTAGATACGTTGTTTTTAACTATTTTCAGTTGAGATTTAGAATAGTTATCACCTACACTATCGGTATTTACAACTCTAGTCTTGTTTGCATCATAACCTAGAGCTATAATTGCAACAATTTCTTTGTCAGTGTTTAAAAAAAGCCTTTTTTTAATTTTGTCACTATCAGAAAATGTAATCCAGCATGTGTTCACACCTAAGTCTAAAGCTTTGAGGGCTATTTTTTCTCCTAAATATCCAGCATTTTCAATGTAGTGTTCTCTATTTTGGGATAGCATTATTAAATAATGCGGAGCTTCAATCATTATTCCTTGATATCCGGCAGTTTCCTGCAGTTGCAAATAGACATGAGACTTATCCTTAGCTAACAACTCGGTATCAATACCTGGGATTAGCTTATCTGCTTCTTCTGAAAATTGAAGGATTTCTTCAATGACACTCTCCGGTACAGTAGTTTTTTTATAATCTCTTACAGATTTTCTTTCTTCAACTAATTTTTTATAATTCATACATAACTCCTTTCAACAAATGCAAAAATTTTATATAAAGTTTTATTAATCTCTTCTGTTTTATAAATACCCATATGAATAAAGAATAAACATAGAACTATATTTTTCTTTTAAATGACAAAGGGTGGAGATTTAACTAACTATTAAAATTAATATAAGATTTTTTTAAAATAATTGAGATTAGAGCATGAATAATACTAATTGGCAAAAATATAACTAATGTTAAAAGCATTCCAAATTCGTAAATTATATTACTTCTTTCATCAGGTTTGCCTTTAAACCTATGCATGAAAGATCCTAG